>DAOMFQ010000021.1:0-16832 GCA_035429905.1 Gemmatimonadales bacterium | reverse complement strand
CGGCTCCGGCCGCCGCGGCGGCCCCTCGCGGCCCCGGAGCGGCGGCTCCCGCTAGCCACGGCGCCAAGTGGACACCAGGAGGGCGACCAGATGAACGCGCGCACAGGATACCTCGTGGCGGCTATTCTCCTGCTCGCCCTCTTCGCGTTTCTCGGCGTGCGCAGCTCGCTCGGCGCCGCGGGCGCGGCGCTTTCCAGTGGTCAGCGGGCGGTGACGATGCTCCAATGGTGGTACGCCGTGCTTGCCATCCTCGCGATCGTCGGGCTCCTGGCCCGCCACGCGGGCACCCGCCTGGTCCTGTTCGCCTGGGCGGCCATCTTCACGACCCGCAACGCACTCGCACCGGTCTTCATCGGGGGGAAGGGGCTCGCCCTGGCGGTGGCCGGCGGCGCGGTCGGCCTGGCCCTCGCATCGGGAGTCCTGTACCTGGCCTTGCGGGCGCTGGGGGCAACCGGCGGCTCGGCCACCCGATGAGCGACCCGAGTGACTCCTCCCGCGTCGCTGTCCGGGTCCGGGGCAGCGCCGGGAGGTGGCGGGACGACGGATGGGTCGATACGGCGGTGCGGCCACTGGGCGCCCGATTGGGCGAGGCCAGCCTGTTGGCGCTCGGGGGCACAGCGGCAGGGGCTGTCCTGCTGCTGGTTCCGCTGGTTCACCTGTTCGGTGTCGTCTTTGCGCTGGCCATGTGGGCATTCGCCATCCGGCGCGTCCGCACGAGGACGGTCCTCGTGAAGGCCGGCGGCACCTGTCCGCGCTGCGGAGAGGCTGGGGCCTACTTCGTCGGATTCGGCCGGGCGCGAGTTCGGTTTCCCATCTCGACCTCGTGCCCTCGTTGCGCGCAGGCCCTCAGCCTGGAACCACTCTCGTCGGCGCCCGGCGCCCGCACCTGACAATGGGAAGACCCGCGTGAGCCTGTACGATATCGAGGTCACGTCCATCGACGGCAAGCACCTCAAGATGCGGGAGTACAAGGACCGCGTGCTGCTCATCGTGAACGTGGCCAGCAAGTGCGGCTACACCCCGCAGTACGCCGGGCTCGAGGCGCTGCATCGCACCTATGGCAAGCGCGGCCTCGCGGTGCTCGGATTCCCCTGCGACCAGTTCGGGCACCAGGAGCCAGGGACCGAGGCGGACATCCAGTCCTTCTGCTCGTTGACCTACGACGTCACCTTCCCGATGTTCGCCAAGATCGACGTCAACGGCCCGGACGCGCATCCGCTGTATCGCCACCTGAAGTCGGCCCGGAAGGGGCTGCTGGGCACCTCGGCCGTCAAGTGGAACTTCACCAAGTTCCTCGTCGGGCGGAACGGAAAGGTCCTCCGCCGCTACGCGCCGACGGACACGCCGGAAAAGATCGAGTCGGACCTGATCCCGCTCCTGAAGTAGGGGGAGGCCAGCGGTGGGCAAGCTCCTCGCACTGGTCGGCACCACGCTGGGCAGCGCCGTGGGCTGGTGGCTGGGCGCGCCGGCCGGGCTCATGACAGCATTCATCGGCAGCATGGTCGGATTCGGCATCGGGCTCTACGTGGCCCGCCGGGTGACCCACGAGTATTTCGAATGACCGGGTCCGCGCGCCGGACCGCGGTCCTCACCGCCCTCGCGCTGCTGGCCTTCGCCGGCAATTCGATCCTCTGCCGCATGGCGCTCGGCAGCCAGGCCATCTCACCCGCCGGCTTCACCGCCGTGCGCCTCGGGTCGGGCGCCGCAGCCCTCTGGCTGCTGGTGGCCCTTCGCGCGGGCGGCGCGCCACGGCACGCCGGGCAGTGGGCCTCCGCCGCCGCGCTGTTCATCTATGCCGCCGCGTTCAGCTTCGCCTACATCAGCCTCGGCGCGGGCACCGGCGCCCTCATCCTCTTCGGCGCCGTGCAGCTCACCATGCTGCTCGCAGGGCTCCGGGCCGGCGAGCGCCCCCGGCCAGCGGAGTGGACCGGGTTTGTCCTCGCACTCTCGGGCCTCGTGGTGCTCGTCCTGCCGGGGCTCACGGCCCCGGCGCCGGTGGGCTCCGCGCTGATGGCGTCGGCCGGCGTGGCGTGGGGCGTGTACTCGCTCCGCGGCCGGGGCAGCACGAGCGCGCTCCGGAACACCGCCGGCAATTTCCTGCTGACGGTTCCGATGGCGGCGGTGATGCTGCTCGTCGCCGGGGGCGCCGGCGACTGGACGGCGCGGGGGGCGCTGCTTGCCGCCACCTCCGGCGCGCTCGCCTCGGGCGCCGGCTACGCCATCTGGTACACCGCGCTTCCCTCGCTCACCGCCACGCGCGCCGCCCTGGTGCAGCTGCTGGTGCCGGTCATCGCCGCGGCCGGCGGCGTGGCGCTGCTCGGCGAGGCAATTCCACTCCGCCTGCCCATTTCCGCGGCCCTGGTCCTCGGCGGCGTGGCCCTGGCCGTCACCTCCCGCGCCCCCTGAGCGGAAGGACATCCCCCATGCGCATTGCCCTCACCCGCGACGTCAGCCCCGGCATGCACCGCTGCGAACTGAGCCACCTTGCCCGCGCGCCCATCGACCTGGCGGAGGCCGTGGCGCAACACGCCGCGTACGAGCAGTGCCTGATGGAACTGGGCTGCCGCATTCACCGCCTGCCGGCAGACGATGCGATGCCCGACGCCGTGTTCATCGAGGACACGGCGGTGGTCGTGCCGGAACTGGCGGTCATCACCCGCCCCGGTGCGGCGTCGCGACGCGGGGAGACCGCCGCCGTGGCGCCGGCGCTCGCCGCCTATCGCTCGGTCGCGGAGATCGAATCCCCGGGCACACTCGACGGCGGCGACGTCCTCCGGATCGGGCGCACGCTCTACGTGGGGCGGGCGGCGCGGACCAACACGGATGGCATCGCGCAACTCGCCCGGCTGCTGGCGCCGTTCGATTACCGCGTCCTCGCGGTCGATACCCACGACTGCCTCCACCTCAAGACCGCGGCGACCGAAGCGGCGCCCGGGCTGGTCGTCCTGAATCCGCGGTGGGTGGACCGCGCCGTGTTCGGGGCCGTCACGATCCTCGAGGTGGACCCGGGCGAGCCCTTCGCGGCCAACGTGCTCCGCGTCGCGGACACCACCATCTGCGCGGCGGCGTTCCCGCGCACGCTCAAGCGGCTCGAGGGCGCGGGCGTCGCGACGCGCGCACTGGACATGTCGGAGTTCGCCAAGGCGGAGGGTGGGGTCACCTGTTGCAGCGTCATCTTCGACACGGAGGGCACGCCATGACCTTTGCACGGCGCCTGTTCGCGGTGGCGGGGATCTACGGGCTGGTGTCGCTCCTGCCGATGTTCTTTCTCGAGCGCCGCCTCATGGAGCGGCTGCCCCCCGCGCTGACCCACCCCGAGTTCTACTACGGGTTCGTCGGCGTGGCGCTGGCGTGGCAGCTGCTCTTCCTGCTCGTCGCACGGGAGCCGGTGCGGCTCCGGCCGGTCATGCTCCCGGCCGTCGTCGAGAAGCTGGGATGGGGCATCGGCGTCCTGGTGCTGGTGGCGCAGGGCCGGATCGGGACCTTCTTCGTGCCGGCGGCCCTCATCGATCTGCTGCTGGCGACACTCTTCGTGGTGGCATGGCGGCGGCTCGACGGCTTTCCATTGCCTGCCGAGGGCGATAAGCTACGAGGGTCGGCTCGCACCCAGCCTTGATGGAGTTCCAATGCGCCGCCCTGTCCTTGCCGCCGCCCCGATCCTGTGCACCCTTCTTCTCGCTGCCCCTCCCCAGCTCCGCGCGCAGGATGAAGAGCACCGCACCCGGTGCGACCAGACGGTGGACCTGTTCAAGAAGAACGACGCCCACCTCGAGAAGTTCTTCGCGGGGTCGGTAGGCTACGCGATCTTCCCGTCGGTGGGTAAGGGAGCTTTCATTGTCGGCGGCGCGGCCGGTACCGGCTGCCTCTACCAGGGCGGCGCCATCATCGGACAGGCCAAGCTGGCCCAGGTGACGGTCGGCCTCCAGTTGGGCGGTCAATCCTACGCGGAAGTCATCTTCTTCCAGAACGACGACGCCATCGAGGCGTTCAAGAGCAACAGCTTCGAGCTGAGCGCCCAGGTCAGCGCCGTCGCCGCCGCCTCCGGGGCGTCCGCCAACGCCAAGTACCGACTCGGCGTGCTGGTCTTCACGCTTGCCAAGACCGGGCTGATGTACGAGGCCTCCGTCGGCGGCCAGAAGTTCTCCTTCAAGCCGCTGACCAAGGACACGACGTCCACCAGGGACGCCGACAAGCCCAAGGACTGACGGCCCGGCACCACGAGGTCACGATGGCGCTCTACGAGGAATGTGTCCAGTCGGGCCAGTGGCTCTTCAAGCACCGGGGGTTCCTGCCCCTCTTCGGGGTGGCGCTCCTGCTCACGCAGATCGTGTCGGTGGGCATTCCGGGCCAGCCGGACGCGGTGCCGCTCGCCTGGCCGCTGGTGTGCCTGGGGATCTCGCTCGTGGGCCTGGTCTTCCGGGCCTACACGATCGGCCACGCGGCGCCGGGCACCTCGGGCCGGAACCGCGGCGCCCAGGTGGCGGACAGCCTCAACACCACGGGCGCCTACTCGCTGGTCCGGCATCCGCTGTACCTCGCCAACTACATCAGCTGGCTGGGGCCGGTGCTCGTCCCGCTCCGGATCTGGCCGGCAGTCGTCATCGGACTCGTGTTCTGGCTCTACTATGAGCGCATCATGCTCGCCGAGGAGGAGTTCCTCCGGGCACGGTACGGGAAGGCCTTCGAGGATTGGGCCGCCAGGACCCCGCCGTTCCTCCCGAACTTCCAGCATTGGGTGCCCCCGACCACGCCCTTCAACCTCTGGGTCGTGCTGCGGCGGGAATACTCGAGCCTGCTGCAACTGGTGCTGATCTTCGCGGCCTTGAACGCCGTGGAGTGGAGGGTGTCCTTCGGGATCTGGCGGATGGACCGATTCTGGATCGGCGCACTGATCGTGGGCATTGTCGTCGCGACGGTCCTCCGCCTGCTCCGGCGACACTCCACCCTGCTGGAAGACAGGCCAGCGGCGCCCTGACCCCCAGACAAACGAAATGGCCGGCCCGACGAAGTCGGACCGGCCATGACGTGGTAGCCGGCGACGCCGGCGTCCCCTCTCGGCTTACTTGAGCTTGACGACGTTCTCGGCCGCGGGGCCCTTGGCGCCCTGGACGATGTCGAATTCAACCCGCTCGCCTTCGGCAAGCGACTTGAAGCCCTGGCCCGAGATGGCCGAGTGGTGGACGAAGCAGTCCTTCTGGCCGCCTTCGGGGGTGATGAAACCGAAGCCCTTGGCGTCGTTGAACCACTTCACGGTGCCGGTCGTACGCATGCGGTACTCCTGATGGTGTAGTGTAATCGGAGTCCGGGCATGCCGTCCTAGCCGACTACGGTGTGGTGCCGGGCCGATCGCCGGACGGCGGGGCCCGCGCGGATGACGAGTGGTCGCCCTATGCGACATCGGGAATCAAAAAAAGGGCATCGCGAAAGCGAGCCCTTGAGTGAAACCCGGCACCAGTCCACGCCAACCGGCGTGTTTCCGCACAGCCAACCTAAGCAAGGCCACCACTTCGGTCAAGACCGAAAGTCCCGTGCCCGAATAAACCCCGAAACCGAGCCACGCCACGGATGCCCGATCTCGCGAATGCGCTGATCTACTACCTCGTCTTCCTCTTCTCCACCACCGTCCATGAGGCCGCTCACGCCTGGGCCGCGCTGCTCGGTGGAGACCCGACCGCGTACCACGGCGGCCAAGTGTCGCTGGACCCCAGGCCTCACATCCGGCGCGAGCCGGCCGGCATGCTCATCATCCCCCTGATCAGCGCCGTCCTGTCGGGCTGGCCAATGGGCTTTGCCAGCGCCCCCTACGATCCCGAGTGGGCCCGGCGGCATCCGCGGCGGGCAGCCTGGATGGCCCTGGCCGGCCCCGGCGCCAACCTCCTGCTGGTGCTCCTTGCCTTCGGGGCGCTGCGGCTCGGCGCCGCGACCGGTGTGTTCGTTGCCCCCGACAGCGCGGGCTTCGACCACCTGGCAGGCACCCACCCCGGGACGGTGTGGGCCGGCGTCGCCTTCCTGCTCAGCGTCGTGCTCTCCCTCAACCTCGTGCTGGCCGTCCTCAACCTCTTTCCCTTTCCCCCGCTCGACGGCAGCGGCGCCCTGCCGCTCCTCCTCACCGACCGCGCCACCCGGCGCTACCAGGACTTCATCTGGGGCAACCGCGCCCTCGGCATCTTCGGCATCCTGATCGCGTGGCAGCTCTTCAGCCACGTGTTCGACCCGGTGTTCCTGTTCACCCTCAACCTGCTCTACCCCGGCGCCGCCTACCACTGATGCCGACCCGCGAGAACCGGCTCGCCGGCTCGACCAGCCCCTACCTCCTCCAGCACGCGCGGAACCCGGTGGACTGGTATCCCTGGGGCGAGGAGGCCCTGGCGCGCGCCCGGCGGGAGGACAAGCCGCTCCTGCTCTCGATCGGGTACTCCGCCTGCCACTGGTGCCACGTGATGGCACACGAGTCGTTCGAGAACGAGGGCATCGCTGCGCTCATGAACGACCATTTCGTCAACGTGAAGGTGGACCGCGAGGAGCGGCCCGACCTCGACGACATCTACATGGCCGCCACCATGGCCATGAACCACGGGCAGGGCGGCTGGCCGATGACCGTCTTCCTGACTCCCGACCAGCAACCCTTCTTTGCCGGTACCTATTTCCCACCCGAGGACCGGCACGGGCGCCCGGGGTTCCCGGCCATCCTGCGGCGCATCGCGGAACTGTGGGCCGGGAACCGGGCAGCACTCGAGCGGGTCGGGGCCGAGCTCACCGAGCACCTGCGAGAGGCCACCAGCCCCTCCCCCGGCGCGGTCGACCTGGACGCCACGCTCATGCGGGTGACCGACCAGCTCGCCGCCACCTTCGATCCAGCCTGGGGCGGCTTCGGCCGCGCGCCCAAGTTTCCGCCCGCCACGCTGCTCCGGCTGCTCCTGCTGGTGCACCGCCGCGGCGATGCCCGCGCGCTGCCGATGGTTCGACGGACACTCGACGGCATGGCCCGCGGCGGCATGTACGACCAGCTGGCCGGTGGTTTCTGCCGGTACTCCACCGACGACGCCTGGCTGGTGCCGCACTTCGAGAAGATGCTCTACGACAACGCCCTGCTCGCGCGGGCGTATCTCGAGGCCCACCAGGTGACCGCCGATCCGTTCTATCGGCAGGTGGCGACCGAGGTGCTTGATTACGTCCTGCGTGACATGACCGCACCCGCGGGCGGGTTCTACTCGGCCACCGACGCCGACTCCGAAGGGGTGGAGGGGAAGTGCTTCGTCTGGACGCCGGCCGAAGTGCGTGCCGTCCTCGGTCGCGAGGCCGCACCGCTCGCCTGCGCATGGTTCGATATCTCGGAGGACGGCAACTGGGAAGGCCAGAGCATTCCGCGCACCCCGCGGGCGCTCGCCGAGGTGGCGACCGAGTGCGGGCTGGACGAAGCCACGGCGGCGGCCCGGCTCGCGGAGGCGCGAGCGGCGCTCCACGCGGCGCGCAACGCCCGCGTGCAGCCCGGCCTGGACGACAAGGTGCTGACCGCGTGGAATGGACTGATGATCGGGGCGCTGGCCGAGGGAGCCCGTGTCCTCGGAGAAGCCCGCTGGCTGGAGGCATCGGCGCGGGCCGCGGACTTCGTGCTGGCGCACCTGCGCACCGACGATGGCCGGCTGCTCCGCAGCTGGCGCGCCGGCACCGGCCACCTCGATGCCTACCTCGAAGACTACGCCTGGCTCGGCAACGGCCTCGTTGACCTGTACGAGGCGGGGGGCGCGCCGCGCTATCTCGACGAAGCGCGGCGCATCGCGCATTGGATCCTGACCGACTTCGCCGCGCCGGGGGGCGGGTTCTTCAGCACCTCCGCCGGGCACGAAGCCCTGCTGGTGCGGCATCGGGAGGGACACGACGGCGCTGTGCCGGCGGCGAATGCGGCGGCGGCGTGCCTCCTCGCGCGACTCGCCGCCCACGATGGTCGCGGCGAGTGGCGCACCGCGGCCACGGATGCGCTGGGCGCGTGGGGCGCGGTCATCGCGCGGGAGCCCCGGGCCTTCGCGCAGAGCCTGATCGCGCTGGCGTTCCTCGCCGAGGGGCCGGTCGAACTGGCGTTCGTCGGCGCGGATGGCGACCCGGTTCTCGGCGCGATGCGCCGCGAGGTCGGCCGACACTTCGTGCCGCACCGCATCATCGCGCACCACGACCCGGCGGCAGGCCCCGCGGCGCACCCCCTGCTCGCCGGAAAGGGGCTCGTCCGCGGGCAAGGGGCCCTCTATGTGTGCCGAGACTTTGCGTGTCGCGAACCGGTGACATCGGCCCGCGCCGTGCCGGCTGCCCTCGGGGCGCCCGGGGGCTGACGGGCGAACAAAGGGCGAAGTCGGGTGCAGCGGGCTATATTGGATGTGCCTCCCTACCCGCTGTACGCCCTCGACGGGCGAAGGTCTGGTGCTCCATGTCCGCTGCCCGCGTCACGTTTCCCAACCGGGATGCCGCCTCGTTCGCCGACGACGTCAAGAGTAAGGTCGAGCAGTACTTCGCCTCGCGTCACCTGTCCGACAAGGCCGATGTCCGGATGGTCCTCAAGGGGCTCATCCTCCTCGCGATGACGTTTGTCCCCTACGGCTTGATCCTCAGCAACAACTTCGGCCCGTGGACCATGCTCGGCCTGGCCGTGGTCATGGGCGTGGGCGTGGCCGGCGTCGGGTTCAGCGTGTCGCACGACGCCCTGCATGGCGCCTATTCGAACATCCCGTGGGTCAATCGTGTGATCGGCTGGTCCTTCGACCTCTGCGGCGCCAACGGGTACATGTGGAAGGTCACGCACAACGTCATCCACCACACCTATACCAACATCGAGGGCCTGGACGAGGACCTCACCGTCTCGCCGCTGCTCCGGCTCTCCCCGCATTCGGAGTGGAAGCCGTTCCACCGCTTCCAGCGGTTCTACGGTTTCTTTGCGTACAGCTTCTCGACCCTGTTCTGGGTGTTCGTGAAGGACTACAAGTATTTCCTGCAGCGGGACATCGGACCGTTCCTCAACCGGAAGAACCCGCCGAAGGAAGTCGCCGGCCTGTTCATCGGGAAGGCCATCTATTACACCTGGGCGCTCATCATCCCGCTGCTCGTGCTGAACGTGGCCTGGTGGCAGTTCGCCATCGGCTTCGTCGTCATGAACCTGGTGGCCGGCACGATCCTCGGCGTGGTGTTCCAGCTGGCGCACGTGGTCGAGGACATCACCTACCCGACACCCGACGCGTCCGGCGCCATGGGCGCGCCGTGGATGGCGCATGAACTCCAGACCACCTCGAATTTCGGCAAGCGGAACTGGCTGCTCTGCTGGTACGTCGGCGGGTTGAACTTCCAGGTGGAGCACCACCTCTTCCCGAAGGTGTGCAGCATCCACTATCCGGCCATCAGCGGCATCGTGGAAGCGACCGCGCTGGCCCACGGCCTGCCGTACAACCACCACGCGACGCTGCGCGAGGCCATTCGGTCCCACTACCGGTCGCTCGCGCTGCTCGGCCGGCAGCCCCTGGCGGCCGCCGCCTGACGGGACGCCACCCGGGCCGGGCGTGACGCGCTACTGGTATTGGCGGTGGCGCCTCCTCGGCAAGGAACCGGACCTCTGCCTCGGCTGCGGCGGACCGCTGGCCCAGCAGGCGGCGGCGTGGTGTGAGGCCGCCGCCGGGCAAGTCGAACTCACCCTGCAGGGCCTTCCCTTCCGCGTTTGCGGAGCCGGTTGCACCGACCGACGCCAGCCACGGCCCGGCTTCGTGAAAGAACTCGAGCACGCGCTGCTCGATGGTGGACACCTTCCCCAGGCACAACCGACCGCACAACCAGACGCCCTCAGCTGCTACGCCTGCGCCAACCGCGTCTGGCAGGAGGGCCCGAACGTCGGCGACGTGCACGGGACGCTCCCCTTTACTGGGCTCCCCGCCATCGAAGTCACCGTCCGGGGTCCGGTCCGCACCTGCAACGGCTGCGGCCGCCTGCAACTGAATCCCTCGGCGGCCGTGCGCGCCGACCTCGCTGCGGCGCTGGTGGGCGCCGTGGAGGCCTCCGGCATCCGCACCACCTTCCGTGATCGCTAGCGCAGCGAGAGCACGCGACCGGCCTGGTGCCGTCGCGAGGCGAAGCCCTCCTCGTCGGGATGACCGAGGGCGACCAGGGCCGGTACGCGGGCGTACGCCGGCAGCCCGAGAATCTCCTTCACCTGCGTCGCCTCGAAGCCGAGCATCGGCGACGTGCCGAGCCCCATCCCTTCCGCCGCGAGCAACAGGTACCCGAGCGCGATGTAACTCTGCCCCGCCCCCCACGCCTCCCGATCCGCCTCGCTCTGCGCCCCGATGGTCCCGAGCAGGTGCTGCTTCGTGCTTGCGGCCTTGTCGGCCGGGAGGGTGGGCGAGAAGGTCTCTTCCACCGTGTCGAGCGCGTTGATCGTGTCGGTGTAGAGGACCAGGAGCACCGGCGCCGACGCGACCTGCGGCTGCCCGTACGCGGCGGCCTGGAGCCGCGCCTTGAGCTCGGGGTCCCGCACCGCCACCCACCGCCAGGGCTGGAGGTTGTACGCCGAGGGGGCGCGGCCGGCGGCCTCGACGAGCTGTTCGAGCTCGTCATCGGAAATCGGCTCCGCGGTGTACCGGCGAATCGAGCGGCGGGCGTGGGCGGCCTCGAGCACCGAGAGGCCGAGTGGCGTGGTCAGCATGTTCGTGTTCTCCATATAAATGTTATAACATATAAACAATTAAACGACAGCCCCGCGGCGCGGGGCGTAGGGCTACCCTCGGCGGCAGGGCGTCAGCCGCCGGACTTCGTCGAGGATGCTGATCAGCGCGCGGAGCCGGGCCTCCGACACCTGGCCGACTTCCCGTTCTTCCAGTTCGCGCAGCGGGGCCGCCACCTTGTCCAGCATGGTGAGCCCCTTCGGCGTGATGCGCGAGGTCACGACGCGCCGGTCCTCCGTGCTGCGCACCCGGGCCACGAGCCCCATCCGCTCGAGGCGGTCGAGGAGCCGCGTGGTGTCGGCCACCGGGGCAACGAGCCGCGCCTGGACGTCGCAGCGCGGCAAGCCGTCGGGCCCTGCCCCGCGCAGGATGCGCAGCACGTTGTACTGGGTGGGGGTGAGGCCGAAGGGACGCAGCAGCTCCGACAGGCGGAGTTCCAGCATCGCCGCCGTCCGCTTGATGCTCAGCACCGCCTCCTGCACCGGCGAGGTGAAGGGCTTGGTCTGCTTCAGTTCACTTGCGAGTTGGCTCATGGGATGATATTATGTGTTGTAACACTTAATGTCAAGGCCCGTCGATTCTAGGGAGATTATCCGCCATGGCCAGGTCCGCAACCACCCCCCCGGGCCGCCGCACCTCCGGACTCCTTCCCGGGGTCGCCACCCCCGAGGGCGACGGCATCGTCGTGTACCGCCCCTTCCCATCTCGCGCGGCGCGCGAGATCGACCCCTTCCTGCTCCTGGACCGGCTGGGCCCGGTGACGCTCACGCCCGGCGCCGCGGCAGGCGTACCCCCCCACCCCCACGCCGGCTTCGAGGTGGTGAGCTACGTCCTGCAGGGCCGGCTCGAGCATCGTGACTCCCGGGGCCACCGCGGCAGCCTCGGGCCCGGGGACGTCCAGTGGATGACGGCCGGCGCCGGCATCATCCACTCCGAGATGCCCGGCACGGAGCTCCAGACGCACGGCGGCACGCTCGAGGCCATTCAACTCTGGGTCAACCTCCCCGCGCGGGATAAGCGCGCATCCCCGCGCTACGGTGACATCGGCGCCGCACAGCTGCCCACCGCCACCACGGCCGATGGCCTGGCCTCAGTGCGCATCATCGCGGGCGAGGCGCTGGGCGTGCGCGCCGCGCTCCCGCTCCGGACCCCGATCAGCTACCTGCACTGGACGCTGGAGCCTGGCGCCACCGTCCACCAGCCGCTGCCCGACGGCACCGAGTCGCTGGCCTACGTCCTCCACGGGCGCGCCCGGTTCGGCGCCGATGCGCGGGAAGCCTCACGCGACGAACTGGTGCGCTTCGCGGATCGCGTCGGCCCCGTCACGATCGCAGTCCCGCCGGGCGGCGAACGAACCGAGGTGCTGCTGCTTGCGGGGCCCCCCATCGGCGAGCCCGTGGCGCGCTCCGGTCCCTTCGTGATGAACACGCCGGCCGAGATCCGGGCGGTGATCGAGGAATTCCGTGCGGGCGCGATGGGAGAGATCCCGATCGACTGACGCTAGGCGGCGGGGGGGCGGCGGAGCCTGAGGAGGTGCTTGAGTCGGGTGTGATCCTCCCGTTCCCGTTCCTCGAGCAGGGCGCGCACCCGGTGAATCTCGCCGGACAGTCCGGGCGCCACACGATTCTCCAGCGTGTTCACCTGGCGGGAGGTCCGTGCCAACGCCTCCGCCAGGCGCCGAAGCAGCAGTTCGGTGGACGCGGCGTCGAGCAGGAGTTCCACCATCTGCTCGAATTCCCCTGCAGCCGTCGCCGCCGCGGGGCCGGTGAGCGGCGGGGCCTGCCCACGCGCCTCGACCGTACGCCGGACCGGGGTCAGTCGCTGGACCGCGCCACTCGCCACGCCCCACGACTCGGTCAACGTCAACTCCACCTCGACCTGCCGCGACGGCCACCCCATCGCCTCGAGCCCGCCGGCGCCATGCACGGCGGCCGCGCCGAGCAGCGCCGGGTACGCCCGTTCGGCGCTGGCGTCCACGCGGCTCCTCGCCTCGATGGCCGGCGTCGCCACGCGGAAGAGGTCGGCCACCAGCGCCTGCCGCTTCCGGGTGAGAAGGTCGATACCCTTCCGGACGCGCTCCAGCCGGCGCCGGTGCCGGATCAGGTTGGAGCGGGTGGGGGGCCCGAGAACCTTCACGGCGCCCCTCCCAGGCCCGCTCGCCGTGCCCAGACCTCGTCGGGAATGCGATGGAGATCCTCGCGCGGCAGCGCCTCCAGCAGGCCCCATCCGATCTCGAGCGTCTCGGTGATGGTGCGGCGGGTTCCGCCCTGGTGGATGAATTCCCGCTCGAACCGCTCGGTGAAGGCGAGCGCCCGCCGGTCCGACGGCGGCAGGCCCGATTCCCCGACGATGGCGGCGGTGAGCCTCGCCTCCCGCCCCTGCGCGTAGATCGCGTAGAGCTGATCGGACCAGCGGCGGTGATCGGGCGCGGTCTTGGCGCCGATGCCGGCGCCCATCAGGCGCGACAGCGAGGGGAGCACGTCGATCGGCGGGAAGACGCCGCGGCGATCGAGCTCCCGGCTCAGCACGATCTGGCCCTCGGTGATGTAGCCGGTGAGGTCGGGAATCGGGTGGGTGATGTCGTCGTCGGGCATCGAGAGGATGGGGAGCTGCGTGATCGATCCTTCCGCGCCGCGCACCACCCCCGCCCGCTCGAAGATCGTGGCGAGGTCGGTGTACATGTAGCCGGGGTAGCCGCGGCGGCCGGGAATCTCCTCCCGCGCCGCGCCGAGCTCCCGGAGCGCCTCGCAGTAGTTGGTGGCGTCGGCCAGCACCACGAGCACCTGCATTCCGCGCTCGAACGCGAGGTACTCGGCCTGCGCGAGCGCCAGCCGCGGCGCCAGCAGCCGCTCGATGGTCGGGTCGCCGGTGCGGTTGAGGTAGAAGACGCTCCGCGCCAGCGCCTCGCTCGACTCGAACCGCTGCAGGAAGTGCTGGCTCTCCCGCTGGGTCAGCCCGACCGCCACGAAGATGACGGCGAATGGCTCGCCGTGGGTGGTGCGCGCGTCGGCCACGACGCGCGCCGCCAGTTCGAGCCCCGGCAGGCCGGCGCCGGAGAAGATCGGGAGCTTCTGGCCTCGGACCAGGGTGTTCATCCCGTCGATGGCGGAGATGCCGGTCTCGATGAAGTCGGCGGGCTTGCGGCGGCACACGGGGTTGAGGGGCGCCGCCCACGCGGCGCGGCGCGCCGAGCCGACCGGTGCCGGCAGTCCGTCGAGCGGTGCACCCGACCCGGCGAAGACCCGCCCCAGGAGCTCGTCGCCCACGGTGGCGCGGGCGATGTCCCCGGTCAGCGTCACCGCGGTGCCCAGGGGCGCCAGCCCCACGGTGTCCTCGAACACCTGCACCACCGTGGCGTCGCGGCTCACGTCGATGACCTGGCCGCGGCGCGCCCCCTGCCCCGGCGTCTCGATGCGCACCCATTCGCCGAGCACGGCGCGGTGGGTGCGCGCCACGGTCAGGAGCGGCCCGGCGGCGGCGGCGGCGCCGGCGTAACGGCGCGGGGTTCCACTCATGGGGCCGTTCCTCCCGGTGTGGCGCGCAGCGCCGACAGGGCGCGGCGAATGCCCGCCACGTCCACCTGCGCCATGGTGCCACCGCCGGTCAGCGTGGCGCCGCCCGCGCGGTGAAAGCGCAGGATGGCGTCGGCGAGCGCCCAGGTCTTGGTGACCGGCGAGCTCGCGTCCGCCGGGTCGTAGGCGCTCTGCCCGATGAGAAACTCGCGCAGCAATCGTGCGGTCTCGAGGATGAGGCGGTCCTGGTCTTCCAGCGCGTCGGGCCCCACCAGCCCGGCCACCTCGCGCAACTCGCGGTCGCGCTGCAGCAGGGCGAAGGTCTCGCGGCGCATCGCCGCCCAGTCCGCGCCGCCGTGGTCCTCGAACCATGGCATCACGTCCGCCGCCTGCAGGCTGTAGCTGGTTTCCCAGTCCACCGCGGGGAACTGCCGCTGGTGCGCGAGCGCCGCGTCGAGCGCCCAGAGCGCGCCGGCCACGCGCAGCGCGGCCTGGGTGACCGGTTCGGAGAAGTCGCCGCCGGGGGGCGACAGCGCGCTGATGAAGGTCACCGCCCCCTCGCGCCCGCCCGCGCCCAGCACCTCGGCGCGGCCGGCCCGCTCGAACAACTTGCCGAGCCGGTTGCCGAGCGAGGTGGGATAGCCCTCCTCGCCGGGCATCTCGCGGAGCAGCGAGCCGATTTCGCGCAGCGCCTCCGCCCAGCGCGAGAGCGAATCCGCCATCAGCGCCACCCGGTACCCCATGTCGCGGTAGTACTCCGCCACCGTGAGGCCGAGATACACCGACGCCTCGCGCGCCGCCACCGGCATGTTGGAGGTGTTCACCACGAGCACGGTGCGGTCCATCAGCGAGCGCCCGGTCCGCGGGTCCTCCAGCGAGGGAAACTCCTCGAGCACATCGGCCATCTCGTTGCCGCGCTCGCCGCAGCCGACATACACCACGATGTCCGCCTCGGAATGCTTGGCCAGCGACTGCTCGATCACCGTCTTGCCGGTGCCGAAGCCGCCCGGCACCGCCACCGAGCCGCCTTCTGCCACCGGAAAGAGAAAATCGAAGACCCGCTGGCCGGTCACGAAGGGCCGGTCCGCGGGCATCCAGCGCGCCACGGGGCGCGGCAGCCGCACCGGCCAGCGCTGCAGCATCGAGAGCACCGTGCCGTCTTCCAGCGTCCCGATGGCGGCATCCACCGGGTACTCGCCCGCCGTCAGCGCGGCGAGAACGCCGCTCACCCCCGGCGGCACCAGGATCCGGTGCACGATTCCCTCGCGCTCCTCGACGGTGCCCAGCTGGTCGCCTGGATGCACCGTGTCGCCGGGCCTGGCCGTGGGCACGAAGGCCCAGCGCCGCGCGCGGTCGAGGGTGGGCGCCACCGTACCGGAGGAGAGGAAGTTGCCCTCCTGCTCGGCGAGCCGGCTCAGCGGGCGCCCGGTGCCGTCGACCACCGAGCCGAGGAGGCCGGGCCCGAGCTCGGCCATGAGCGGCGCGCCGGTGGCCTCCACCGGCTCCTCGAGCGCCAGGCCGGTCGTATCCTCGAACACCTGGATGGTGGCCGTTTCGCCATGGACGCGGATCACCTCGCCGAGCAGGCGCCGGTGGCCCACCCGCACGATCTCGTAGAGCGCCGCACCCGGCATCGGCGCCGCTTCCACGAGCGCACCGGCGGCACGAACGACCCGGGCGCCCGTCACCGGAGCCTCACGCGGTAGCCGATGGCGCGGCGCAGGAGTTCGACCACCTGTTCTTCTGCGGACGCTGCCGCGCGCCAGGCGGGGCCGGGGAACGGCACCACCACCGGTTGCGCCACGCGATCCACCTGGGCCCGGAGGTCGGGCGCGAGGGCGGCATAGAGGGATTCCTCGAGGAGGATCACGCCGAGCTCGTGCCGTGCGAGCAGCGCCCGCAAGGCGGCCTCCACAGCACTCTCGTCGTCGGCGGGGTCGGCCACGATCCCCGCGAGGGCAAACCCCGCTGCGGTGGCCGGCCGACAGAGCACCCGGACGCCGTGGGTCACGCGGCCTCCGGGACGAGCCGGGCGATCGTGGCCGGCGGGGCGCCGAACGCGACCCCCCAAGCGATCGCGCGGAGGGCGCGCGCCTCCGCGCGGATCCGCTCGAGGATCGAGAGTACCACGGCGGCACCGAGCGGGTCGCGCCGCGCAATACCGCGCAGCCGGGCAATGCGCGCCGCGGTCGCGCGCAATTCCAGCGTGGCCTGGTCGAGCGGCGCGCCCGCGAGCGCCTCCCCCAGCGGAGTGCCCGCGAAGATCGTGCGGAGCTCATCCACCAGATGGTCGGCGTCCCGATCGCTCCGGAGGCGTGCGAATTCCTTGCGGCTCACGCGCGCGCCCCCCGGGAGGAACTCCCCGTCCGCCGGCGTGCCCGGATCGAGCGGCGCGGCGAGCAGGAGGGTCCACACGTTCTCCTGATCCACCAGCTCCGCCGCAAAGCCTCGCACCAGCGCCCCGCCCGGGCGCGCCGCCCGCACGGCCCGCTCACTGAACAGCCGCGTGAGCGCCCACTCGAGCGCGCGGAGATCCGGCGCCGAGTCGTGGCGCAGCGCGTCCTGCAGCGTGCGTCCAGCAGGGTGCCCCTGCCGAACCAGCTCCCGCGCCAGCTCCGGTACCGAC
>DAOMFQ010000020.1:4190-16848 GCA_035429905.1 Gemmatimonadales bacterium | reverse complement strand
CGCGCGTCGGGTGGTCGAGCCGCACCGCCTCGGTGTTGAGGGCGCTGAGGCTGCGCACCGCCTCGGGGGTGAGCCCGGTGGCCCGCGCGAGTTCCTCGGTAGTCGGCATGCGGCCCAGGCGCTCCTTCAGGAGCGTCGTGGTCCGGCCGAGCCGGCTGAGGTCGGCGGTGCGGTTGAGTGGCACCCGGACCGGCCGGCCGTGCCGGGCGATCGCCGCCTGCACCGCCTGCCGAATCCACCAGACCGCGTACGAAATGAACTTGACGCCGCGATCCGGGTCGAACTTCCGGGCCGCGGTCATGAGGCCGAGATTGCCTTCGCCGATGAGGTCCACGAGCGGGACCCCACGGTTCTGGAACTTCTTGGCGACCGAGACGACAAACCGCACGTTGTGCCGCGCCAGCTTTTCCTGGGCGGTCACGTTGCCGCGGAACGCCTTCCGGGCGAGTTCCATTTCCTCGTCGCGGGTCAACAGCGGGACCCGGCTGATCTCGTCGAGGTACAGGTCGAGCGACTCGCGTCCCTCGTCAACGGCCTTGGCGATCTGTGCCGGTCGGACGGCACGACGCTTGGCGCGCGGCTTGACAGTCACCGATCCTCCTCCTCAAAGAACCCCAGCACTCTATACGCTGCAACGGCCGGAGTGGCCGTCGGAAAACAGTCGCCAAAACTAACAGCTAAGGCGCGAAAAATCAACAGGTTACGTAAACTCTACGCCGGGAAGGGGTTGCGAAATCATGCCACCCCAGCGCGGAAATCTCCCCAACCATAGAGTGAAGATGCCTGCCAGAATGGCAACGTCGCACGCTGCAAGCACTTGGCAGGCTCCCCCGGCGGGCTGAGCGGCCACCCTCAGTAAGACCACCGAATGGCCCCGCGGGTTCCCAACTCCCACCCGGACAGCCGGAGGGACGCGTCAGCCCCAGGAAGTTGCACTAAATTGGGCCATGCTCACCAACGACGCCTACGAACTGCTCCGTCGCCTGGCCTCGCCCATCGTCGCCGTCACCTCGGCCCACGCCGGGCGGACCAACGGGATGATCCTGGACAGCGCCGTCCGCGCCACGATCTCCCCGGCGCACCCTCGTCTCTCGATCTACGTCCACAAGTGGCACCTGAGCCACGACCTCATCTGGGCGAGCGGACGCTTCACGGCGCACCTCCTCCATCAGGACCAGTTCGACGTCGTGCATCAGCTGGGGTTCCGAAGCGGGCGGGACGTGAAGGACAAGCTGGCGGGGCTGGCGTGCCGCACCGGCCAGGGCGGCGTTCCGGTCCTCGATGACTGCTACGCCGCCTTCGAGTGCCGGGTCATCAACACGATGGACGCGGGCCCCGCCACGCTCTACCTCGGCGAGGTATTGGCCACGCATCCGGGTACCGAGGGCGAGCTGCTGACCGCGGACCATTTCCGGGCCAACCTGCCGGAGGCGTGGCGGGAGGAGTTCCTGCGAAACTACCGGGCGGCCCAGGAGCGGATCGGCCGGATGGCCGAGGTGCGCGACGTCCGCCCCTGGGGGGGCTGACCTACAGCGTCTTCACTTCGGTCACGAGGCGGGTCAGCGACGTCTTCGCGTCGCCGAACAGCATCGACGTCTTCTCGTTGTAGAACAGCTCGTTCTCGATGCCCGCGAAGCCGGGGTTCATGCTCCGCTTCATCACGATGATCTTCTGGGCCTGGTCCACGTTGAGGATCGGCATCCCGTAGATCGGGCTCGCGGGGTCGTTGCGGGCGGCGGGGTTCACCACGTCGTTGGCGCCGATGACCAGGGCCACGTCCGCCTGCGGAAACTGCCCGTTGATCTCGTCCATTTCCACCAGCCGGTCATAGGGCACGTTCGCCTCCGCCAGGAGCACGTTCATGTGCCCCGGCATCCGCCCCGCCACCGGGTGGATGGCGTACTTCACTTCCCCGCCCCGCTTCTCGATCAGGTCGGCGAGCTCCCGCACCGCGTGCTGGGCCTGCGCCACGGCGAGGCCGTAGCCGGGCACCACGATGACCGACCGGGCGTAGGCGAGTTGCACCGCCGCGTCCTCCGCGGAAATCTCCCGGACGGTCAGCCCCTCGGCGGTCTTCGCCGAGGCTCCTTCCACCACGCTCCCGAACGCGCCGAACAGGACGTTGCCGAACGACCGGTTCATTGCCTTGCTCATGACGATGGACAGGATGAAGCCCGATGCGCCGTCCAGGGCGCCGGCGATGATCAGCACGTTGTTCCCGATGGCGAACCCGGTGGCCGAGGAGGCGAGGCCGGCGTAGGAATTCATGAGCGAGATGACGACCGGCATGTCCGCACCGCCGATCGGCAGCACGAGCAGGATGCCGCAGAGGAACGCCAGCGCCACCATGACGTAGAACATCCGCTCGGCCTCGGGATGGAAGAGCAGATACCCGAAGACGCCGAGGGTCGCGAGGAAGAGCGCGATGTTGGCGACGTTCTGCCCGCGGTAGGTCATCGGCCGGCCGGGGATCAGCTCCTGCAGCTTCGAGAACGCCATGAAGCTGCCGCTCACCGTCAGCGCACCGAAGATCACCTCGAACCCGAGCGCCGCCATCAGCGGGGCCGGCAGCGGCAGGCCCTCGCGGACGTGGGTGTAGTACTCGGCGACGCCGACGAGGGTCGCGGCCAGGGCGCCGAAGACGTGCGAGATCGCGATCCGCTGCGGCATCGCGGTCATCGGCACGTACACGCCCAGCGGGTAGCCGATGACCGACCCGATGACCAGGCCGGCCAGGATCCAGCCGAACGAGACGATCTCATGGTGGAGGAGGGTGCCCACGACGGCGATCACCATGCCGAGGGCCGCCTGCTGCATGCCGCGGCGCGCGGTATCGGCCTTGGTGAGGCTGCGGAGCCCGAGGATGAACAGGACCGACGCGGCGAGGTAGGCCGCCTGGATGAGCAGCTCGCGCGCGGTCACGTGGTCTTCTCCCCGCCGGCGTCGTCAGGCTTCCGCCGGAACATCTTGAGCATCCGGTCGGTGATGATGAAGCCGCCGACCGCGTTGATGGTGGCGGAGATGACCGCGATGAACCCCAGGATCGTGCTGACCTGGTTCCGGTCGGCGCCGGCGGCCACCAGCGATCCCACAAGTGAGATGGCCGAGATCGCGTTGGTGGCCGACATGAGCGGCGTGTGCAGGAGGGGCGGCACGCGGGTGATGACCATGAACCCGACGAAGCCCGCCAGGATGAAGACGTAGACCTCGATCAGCCCCAGATACGTCATCGGACTTCCCTCCCCGGGATGGCGGCCCCCGGCCACGGGGCGCTAGAGCGACTTCACCTCGGCCACGAGCCTGGTCAGGGACTGCTTCGCGTCGCCGAACAGCATGGCGGTATTGGCGCTGTAGAACAGGTCGTTCTCGATGCCGGCGAACCCGGCGCTCATCCCGCGCTTCAGCACGATGGTGCTCTTGGCGAGGTCCGCGTTGAGGATCGGCATCCCGAAGATCGGGCTCGCGCTGTCGGTGCGGGCCGCCGGGTTGACCACGTCGTTGGCCCCGATGACCAGCGCCACGTCGGCCCGGTGGAACTCGTCGTTGATCTGGTCCATTTCGGACAACTTCTCGTAGGCGACGTTGGCCTCGGCCAGCAGCACGTTCATGTGCCCCGGCATCCGGCCGGCCACCGGGTGGATGGCGTACTTCACCTCGCCGCCCCGCCGCTCGATGAGGTCGGCCAGCTCCCGGACGACGTGCTGCGCCTGGGCGACGGCGAGCCCGTAGCCCGGCACCACGATCACGAACTGCGCGTACCCGAGCTGGACCGCCGCGTCCTCCACGCTCACCTGGCGTACCGTCAACCCCTCGGCGCTCCGGCCGCCGGCGGCCGCGCCGCCCCCGCCAAACGCACCGAAGAGCACGTTCGTCAGCGACCGGTTCATCGCCTTGCACATGATCTGGCTGAGGATGATGCCGGAGGACCCGACCAGCGCCCCGGAGATGATCAGCACGTTGTTGTGGATGACGAAGCCGGTCATGGCGGCGGCGATACCGGAGTAGGAATTCAGCAGCGAGATGACCACCGGCATGTCGGCGCCGCCGATGGGAATGACCAGCAGCACCCCGAGGAGCAGCGAGAGGGCGATGACCGCGTAGAACGGCCAGAGCACCTGTTCCGGCGTCAGGATCTGGTACGTGGCCAGCAGCGCGATAACGGTGAACACCGCCGCGTTGGTGGTCTTCTGCCAGGGAAAGGTGATCGGCTTGCCGGTCATGACCTCCTGGAGCTTGGCCCAGGCGATCAGGCTGCCCGAGAGCGTCACGGCGCCGACGAGGAGACTCAGCTGCGTGGTGATGCTTACGTCGAGCGCCGGCGTCACCCCCGCCAGCTCGGCCTTCAGGAACTCCGCCCCGCCGACCAGCAGGGACGACCCGCCGCCGAACCCGTTCAGCAGGGCCACCATCTGCGGCATCGCGGTCATCCTGACCGTCCGCGCCATCCACCAGCCGAGGGCCGACCCGACGACCACGCCCGCGACGATGGCCTCCAGGGACACGATCTCCCGGTCCAGCAGGGTGACCGCGATGGCGATCAGCATGCCGACGCCGGAGAGTCGATTGCCGCGCCGCGCGGTGACCGGGCTGCTCAGCCGCTTCAGCCCGATGATGAAGAGCACCGCCGCCACGAGGTAGAGCAGCGCCGCCAGGGCCGGCGGCATCACTTGGCCTCCGGCTTCTTGGTGAACATCTCAAGCATCCGGTCGGTGACGGCGTACCCGCCGACCACGTTCATCATGGCCAGCACCACGGCGCCGAACCCGAAGACCCAGGAAATCCACCCGAACCCGCCGCCCGCCACGATGAGGGCGCCCACGATCGTGATGCCGCTGATCGCGTTGGCCCCGGACATGAGCGGCGTGTGCAGCGTCGTCGGGACGCGGTTGATGAGCTCGACCCCGAGATAGGTGGCCAGCACGAAGAGCGTGATGCTCAACATCAGGGCTTCCAAGTTCAGCCCGCCTTTCCGGTGCGCAAGTCGCCGGCGTGCGTGACGCACATCGGGCCCGTGATGGGGTCGGCCAGGTCCAGGTTGAGGGCCCCGTCCTTGAGCAGGTACGTCACGAAGGTCAGCACGTTGCGGCCGTACATCTGGCTGGCGTGCAGCGGCACCGTGGCGGCCAGGTTGACCGGCCCGAGCACGGTGACGCCCCCCTCCGTCACGGTCTCGCCGGGGCGGGTCAGCTCGCAATTCCCGCCCGACTCGGCGGCCAGGTCCACGACGACCGAGCCCGGCTTCATGGCGCGGACCGCGGCGGCCGTGAGGAGCCGTGGCGCGGCACGCCCCGGGATCTGCGCCGTGGTGATGACCAGGTCCTGGCCTTCGGCATGCGTGCCCACGGCCGCCACCACCCGGCGCTGCTGTTCATCGGCCAGCTCCTTCGCGTAACCACCCTGCCCCTCGCCCTCCACGGCGGCCACCTCCACGAAGGAGGCGCCGAGACTCTGCACCTGCTCACGCACCACGGACCGGACGTCGAAGGCGGACACCAGGCCGCCCAGCCGGCGCGCCGTTGCAATGGCCTGCAACCCCGCCACCCCCGCGCCCACGACGAAGATCTTCGCGGGCGCGAGTGTCCCGGCCGCGGTGGTCAGCATCGGGATGATGCGGCCCATGGACTCGCCGCCGAGCAGCACCGCCTTGTACCCGGCGATGGTGGCCTGCGAGGACAGCGCGTCCATGGATTGCGCCTTGGTGGTGCGCGGGACCAGCTCCATCGCGAACGCGCTGACCTTCCGCCGCGTGAGCGCCTCGAGGAGGTCCGCCGACACGGCCGGGGCGAGGAAGCTGACGAGCGCCGCCCCCTCGCGGAGCCGCCCGATTTCGTCGAGCGTGGGCCGCTGCACCTTGAGCACGAGATCGGCCCCGAGGGCCTCCGAGGCGGAACCGACCATCGTCGCGCCCACCGCTTCGTACGCGGCATCGGGCAGGTAGGCCGCGATCCCGGCCCCGCGCTGGACCAGCACCTCGCATCCGGCCTTCGTGAGCTTGCCCACGCCGTCGGGCACCAGCGCCACACGGCGTTCGTCGGGCCGGGTCTCTGCAGGGACTCCGATGCGCATGTCGAGGCTTCCGGAATGGATGGATGAGGAGAGAAAGACGACTCAGTTCACCGCATTTCGCGGGAGGCACGGCCCTCCGTGCCATGCACGGTACCGAGGGAAATGTATCACGCACCGCGGCAACTCGCCTACTCCGCCCGGCCGAGGGGAATCGTGATGCCGGCGAGCACTTCGACGAAGGAGAAATCGGGATTCCGGGTGTAGCGAGTCTCCGCGAAGAAGCCGACCTTCGGCGTGGGGCCACGGATGCCCGCCCCGAGCGAATACGCGGGAAACCAACTGACGATCAGCTCGCCGGTTCCCTGCCCGCCGCCGCCGAGCCCCGCGAACAGGTAGGGCCGCGTCCGGGTGCGATCCCCGAATCGGAAAGCGGCGAAGAGCAGCGCGCCGCCCAGTCCTTCGCCCAGGTTGGAATTTCGATCGTAGTTGTTTCGCCCGAAGAAGCCTTCGACGCCCAGCGAGAGTCCCTCCGGCCCGACCGGAAATCCGATGCGGCCGGACACGATCCACCCGGTGGCGAGTCGGTCGGCATACTGACCCGTGGGAAACTGGGCGCCGCCCCCGAGGGAGACGTACGCCTGCGCGCCGGCGCGGACCGGGAGGACCAGGATCAGCGCGGCGCCGAGGGCGCACCGTGCGAGACGGGCGCAGGCCATAGGGCAGTCCCGTTGGCGGTGTGCACCGCCCCAGAGGGGAATCTCCACTGACGCCCGCCGGGCGCGGCCCGGGTGCCGCCCCAACATGGGGATTCTCCCTCGGGAGCACAACGTCCCGTCCCCGCGCTGAAACCGTGCTCTCCCCGCCCTCGCCCCTCGGGCCGGACGGAGTCGGCGCCCCGATCCTAGAGGGAAAACGGCCGGAATCCTATTGTTGACAGAGGGAAAAGTCGCTACATTGGAACCGCAGTCCAGTGGCGTCCCCTGCGGAGTGAGCAGTGTTCACCCTCGATCGGAGACCTCTGATGGCAACCAAGAAGAAGGCCGCGAAGAAGAAGACCGCCAAGAAGAAGACCGCCTCCAAGCGGAAGCCCTCCGCGGCGTTCATGAAGCCGATGAAGATCTCGGCTGCGCTCGCGGCGGTCATCGGCGCCGGGCCGTATCCCCGCACCGAAGTCACCAAGAAGTTGTGGGCCTACATCAAGCGGAAGGGCCTCCAGGACAAGAAGGAGCGCCGCAACATCAACGCCGACGCCAACCTCAAGGCGGTGTTCGGTGGTCGGTCGAAGGTCAACATGTTCGAAATGACCAAGCTGGTCAGCAAGCACCTTAAGTAGCTCCCGACATCCCCCGCAGGGACCGGACGAAGGGCACGCCCGCTGGCGTGCCCTTTCGGTTTCCTCCCCCTACCCGCGCTCCCGGGCGCCCGCTATACTCCCGCCCCATGGCGAACCCCCAGTACATCTACACGATGGTGAACCTCGGCAAGGTGGTCCCGCCCAAGCGGGAAATCCTCAAGGGGATCTACCTCTCGTTCTTCCCCGGGGCGAAGATCGGGGTGCTCGGCGCGAACGGCGCCGGCAAGAGCTCGCTCCTGCGCATCATGGCCGGCGTCGATCACGACTTCATCGGCGAGGCGCGGCCCGCCGAGGGCATCCGGATCGGGTTCCTCCCCCAGGAGCCGATGCTCGATCCCGCCAAGGACGTGCGCGGCAACGTGGAGGAGGCGGTGCGGGTCCAGCGGGCCCTGCTGACGGAGTTCGAGGCGGTGTCCGCCCGGTTCGCCGAACCGATGACGGACGACGAGATGACCGCACTCCTCGACCGCCAGGGCGCGCTGCAGGAGCGCATCGAGACACTGAACCTCTGGGACCTCGACCGCACCATCGACATCGCCATGGACGCGCTGCGGCTCCCGCCGGGTGATGCCGCCGTCACGACGCTCTCCGGCGGTGAGAAGCGCCGGGTGGCGCTCTGCCGCGTCCTCCTCGAGCAACCCGACCTCCTGCTTCTCGACGAGCCCACGAACCACCTCGATGCCGAGTCGGTGGCCTGGCTCGAGCGGCACCTGGCGGAATTTCCCGGGACGGTCGTGGCCGTCACCCACGACCGCTACTTTCTCGACAACGTGGCGGGGTGGATCCTGGAGCTCGACCGGGGCCAGGGAATTCCGTGGAAGGGCAACTACTCGTCCTGGCTGGAGCAGAAGCAGGCCCGACTCGCCACCGAGGAAAAGCAGGCCTCCGCCCGGCAGCGGACGCTCCAGCGGGAGCTGGAGTGGGTCCAGATGTCGCCCCGGGCCCGGCAGGCCAAGAGCAAGGCGCGCGTGGCGCGCTACGAGGAACTGCTCGCCGAGGGCGACCGGGTGCGGGAGGGCACGGCGGAAATCCTCATTCCCCGCCCGCCGCGCCTGGGCGACGAGGTGGTGATCGCGAAAGGCCTCGCCAAGGGGTACGGCGACCGGCTCCTGTTCGAGAACCTCGACTTCGCCCTCCCCCGCGGCGGGATCGTCGGCGTGATCGGCCCCAATGGGGCCGGCAAGACGACGCTCTTCCGCATGATCGTCGGCCAGGAAGCACCCGACGCGGGCACGCTCACCGTCGGGGCGACGGTCAAGGTGGCCTACGTGGACCAGAGCCGCGAGGCGCTCGACGCCGGCAAGACGGTATACGAGGAGATCAGCGGGGGCGCCGACGTGCTCGACTTCGGCGGCCGCGAGGTGAACGCCCGGGCCTACTGCGCAGGGTTCAATTTTCGGGGGACGGACCAGCAGAAGAAGGTGGGCACCCTCTCCGGCGGCGAGCGGAACCGGCTGCACCTTGCGAAGCTGCTCAAGACCGGCGGCAACCTGCTGCTGCTCGACGAACCGACCAACGACCTCGACGTGGACACGCTCCGTGCGCTGGAGGACGCCCTGGTGGCCTTCCCCGGATGCGCCGTGGTGATCAGTCACGACCGCTGGTTCCTCGACCGCATCGCCACCCACATCCTCGCCTTCGAGGGCGAGAGCCAGGCCGTGTGGTTCGAGGGAAACTACCAGGACTATTCGGCGGACTACCACCGCCGGAAGGGCACCTCAGCCGACCAGCCGCACCGCATCCGCTACAAGAAGCTCGTCCACTAACGGTTCGACGAGCGACCGCCCCGCGTGACCACCCACGATGTCCTGCTCCTGCACGCGTCGGCGACGCTGATCCTCGCCGGGGTGATGTGGGCCATCCAGCTGGGCCTGGTACCCCTCCTTGCGCGCGCGACCGAAGCGACCTGGCCGCACCACACCCAGGTGTATCGGCGCGTGTTCCGCACGCTCTTCTGGCCGTTGCTGGTGGCGGAGGCCGCATCCGGCCTCCTGGCGGCGCAGCGCCACCCTGAAGGCATTCCGTCATGGGTGCACGGCGTCAACCTGACGCTCCTGGCGGCCGCCTGGGGCACGATCCCGCTCGTCCGGCTGGTGGTCGGCCACCACCCGCTGGCGCGCTTCGACCCCGACGGCTTCCGCCGGTTCGCGCGCCTCAACTGGATCAGGGTGGTCATCTGGACTGCGCGTGGCGGAGTGGTGGTCGCGATGCTCCGGCTGGCGGCGGGCGCCCGGCCGACCTAGTTCCTCGCGAGGCTGTCGACGACGCGTTGGAGCTCTGCCACCTGCGGGCGGAGCGCCGGGTCGGGGTCGTCTCGCAGCACCAGCAGGTGGCGCCAGGCGCGAAGCGCCCGCGCCCCGTCGCCCTCCTGCAGCGCCAGCCGGCCCTCGTCATAGAGAACCCCCGCCAGGTATCCCGGCCCGTACACCGGGTCGAGCGCGCGGCGCGCGAGCGTCGCCAGCGCACCGCGGCGGTCGCCCGCCGCCTCGTGACACCGGGCCAGGATGAGCAGGCTCGCGCCGATCTGGTCGGCGCTGGGCAGTAGGTCGGCCAGCGAGTCGGCATTCCGGAGGCGGGACGCGGCATCCGGCAGGCCGGCCCGTGTGGCAGCGAGGCAGGCCGCGACTGCGGCACCGAGATCTCCGGGATTCCGATCCTGGACGGCGACATACTCGCGGACGTCCGCGGCGGTCACCGGACTCCCCTCCCACAATCGCCAGAACAGCAGTTCCGAGCGGGAGACCAGCGTGGTGTCCCTGCCTGCGGCCACGTCGGCCGCCAGGGTGTCCAGCAGCCCGCGCGCCGCCGCCCCACTCGCGTAGAACAATGCGCTGGTCGGGGCGTCTCTCGTCGTGTACGTCCGGGCGATCTGGAGCAGCGCGTGGAACTGGCCGCGGTTGCCCGCAAGCGCCGCTCCAGTGGAAAAGACGAACCGGAACTCCGGGAAGGTGCCGGTGCGGCGCTGGAGCGCCGCCAGCGCACCAGCCGGGGCGGCCATGCCGAGCCCGTCGAGCTGCCCCCACCCCATGATACGCAACAAGGCAAAGCTGCTCAGGGAATCCAGGCCGGATTCAATGCGGCGGCGCGTGGACTCGTCGCCGAGCGCGACGGCGGCGCGCCAGCGCAGGAACTCGAGCGCGTCACCGGGTGAATCGCGCGACTCCGCCAGCGGCATGAGTCGGCGCACCACCGCCGTGTCGCCCTCGCGCGCCGCCAGCTCGATCCGGTGCAGCAAGGCGGGAATCGAGGCGGAATCGAGGGCGAGCGCGCGGTCGAAGGCGTTGCGCGCGCGATCCTCCGCCCCCGCGATCCGGGCGACGGCGCCCATGTGGAACAGCACGTCTCCCAGTCCGAACCAGGTGCGCGAACGGTCGGGCGCCAGGCGGATCGCGGCGTCCCAGTCCTCGACCTGCTCCCGCGCCGGGGTGAGGCCGGGATATCGCCGCCCTGCCAGGGCGACGAGGATGGCGCGATCGCGGATCCCAAGCCGATCCCGCAATGCCCAGGCCCGGCTCTTCGCCGCACCATTGGGGTCCTCCCCCGCCCAATCCACCGCCTCCGCATAGTCCAGGGCCGCGAGGGCAAAGGTCGAATCGAGCTCGACGGCGTGGGCCAGCGAGGCCATGGCGTCGGCGACCCGCCCGTTTCGCATCGCCTCCCGTCCATCGAGGTAGGCACGCAGCGCCGGAAGCGGAATGGAGGCCAGCGCAGGCGCGTCGGCTCCCTCGCCCGCAAAGGCGGAGAGCAGGCTCGCGGCCATCCGGTCCACCATCCACGGCAGGCTGTCGATCGGTCCCGTCACCTGGGGCAATGGCGTGCTGGCACCGCTTGCAGTGGCGATCACGACCGGGGCCAGCACCAGGCGTCCGCCCTCGCTGAGCAGTGTGCCGCTAAGGATGAACCCCGCCCCGGTCCGGCGGGCGGCCTCGAGGAGTTGTGCCGACCCCGGGCCGTCGGCCCCGGCCCGCGCGTCGTCCACCGCCCGGAGAGCGACGTCCGGGTCCACGGGACGCGGAAGGGCGGCACCCGAGAGCCGCGCGCTGATGAGGTCGACCAGACCGGCAGAGAGGGCCGAGAGGAGGGTGTCCTGTGTGGTGGTGCGGAAGGGTGAGATCAGGAGGAGCCTGGTGCTGGTCGGTGTGTCCGCGGGTACCCGGGCGCGCCACCACCCCAGGAGGGCCGCGACGATCAGGAGGCAGGCGCCGGCGGCCGCCCCCCAGCGCCACGACCGCGACGGCGGGGGTGCCGGAGTCGCTGGGCCAACAGCCTGCGGCGTAGGCAGGCCGTCGGAGGCCCTCCGGGAGCCGTGGGCTGGCTTCGCGGGCACGACTGGCTCGGCGGGAATCCCGTGCCGTATGGCGGTCGTCTCGGGGGCTGGAGCGACCCCGTACTCCCGGCGCATCCGCTCCTCGAAGGCAGAGTACGCCTGGGCGGCCCCTGCAGCGTCCCCGGACTCGATCAGCAGCCGGAGCAGCCTCCGGACCCCGGCCTCGTCATCGGGGGCGTGGTCCACCGCCCGCCGCGCCCATCCTGCCGCCACGGCCGGAGCGCCGGCCTCCTCCGCCTCCCGGCAAAGGGCCCAGGCGCCGGAGGCCGCCCGTCGATGAATGTCCGCGCGCCGCCCCTCGAGCCACTCCTCGAAGCCCGGGGCGTCGGACACGTACAGCCCCGGCGCCAGTTCGCCCTGGAGGAGGTCAAGCGCCGCGCGCCACCGGCCCGCCGCGGCGGCCTCCTCGAAATCCGCGGCGTCGGCGCTGATCCGCGCAGGGTCGAGGCCGATTTCCTCGTCGCCCCGGTTGATGAGCACCCCCTCGCCAAGCTCCCGCCGGAGGTGAAAGAGCGCCTGCCGCAGGGCATTCCGGGCCCCAGAAGTGTCCAGTTCGGGCCAGAACATGGCGAGCAGGGTGTCTCGTCGCTGGAAGGTGCCGGGTCGTTCGGCAGCGAGACGAAGGAGGAGGGCCAGCCGCTTGGGCTGGGTGAGGACCCCGCGCAGGTCCCCCCCATCACCACGAAGATCGATGGTGCCAAACGATTTGAGCCGGAGCATCCGGAGGCCGGGAGGGGTCTGGAGAGGCGTTACCATCGGGATAACGGTGAAGTAACCGGCGAAAGGCACATTCGTCAATCGCCCGCCGCGCCGCCAGGGCCCTGGCTGTCCGGCATTCGATGTTTCACATCCCCTATGCCCCGGAGCACCCCATGACGAAAGCCCGATTCGCCTTCCGCCGCCTCACGGCCGCGTCGCTCCTCCTGCTCGGCGTGGCCGTCGGCGCCTGCAGCGACGACGACAACAACAAC
>DAOMFQ010000020.1:0-4090 GCA_035429905.1 Gemmatimonadales bacterium | reverse complement strand
GGCGTCGGCGTGCCCTTCGGTTCCAGCCGCAGGATCCAGAGCCCGGTGTTGATGTCGGGCACGTAGATCGTGTTGTTCTTGACCACCGCACCCCAGGCAAAGGTGGACCGCGGCTTGGCGCCCTTGTCGTCGGCGGTATAGGTCCACGCCATCTCCCGGCCCTGGCGCAGCAGGTCGCCCTGCAGCTCGCCGGAAATGTCCACCGCGCGGGCACCGCCCTGGTAGTTGCCCATGTAGAGCGTGTCGCCCTCGACCCAGATGTTGTGGACCCCCCCGTCGGTCGGCTCGTACCACGCCACCAGCTTCGGCTTTTCCAGGTTGGACACATCCAGCACCTGCAACCGGCCGAAGGTCAGGTCGTTCCCGTCCTTGAGCCCGTTGGCCGGACGGCTGGCGTATACCTCATCGCCGATGAACACGTACTTGCCATGGCGCCAGGCGGTGTGCGTGCCCCGCGCGCTCAGGCCCCAGTACTCGTCCACGCGCGCGTAGAGTGCGTCGAGGTCGTACTTGAACTGGGACACGAACACCGGGTGTTCCGGGCTTCCGCCCTTGACCCCGTTGCCCACGTCGAGCACCACGAGGCCGTCGTCCCAGTAGCTCAGGTAGGCGATGCCGTCGGTGACCGCGATGTCGTGCAGGTAGCGGCCCTCGGGTGCCTGCTCGGTTTGCCAGCGGGCCACTTCACGCGGATGGTACGGATCCTGGATGTCGATGACCCGCATCGAGCCCGTGGCGTCGTCGGTCAGGAACACGTGGCCCTGGTACACGAAGGAGCTGTGCACGCCGCCCGACACCGTCTCGGTGTACTGCGCGATCGGCTTCGGGTGGCAGGCGTCGGAGGCATCGAAGACGACGATGCCGTCCTTCCGGTTGGACGACCCCTCCCGCGAGAACACCCCGTATTTGCCGTCTTCCGTGGTCATGACGTCGTTGACCAGCCGCGCGTCGGTGACCATCGAGTCCACGATGGCCGGCGCCCGCGGGTCGCTCACGTCGATGGCGTAGACCCGGTCGGCGATGGTGGACAGGTAGGCGCACTTGCCGTTCGGGTGGATCCAGACCTCGGCGCTCCGCACCGAGACCGGTACCCGGCCCAGCACCTCGAACCCGCGGCCGGCCTTTCGCTGGGTGACCGTCACCAGCGCGTCCGCCTCGCGGCCGCCGATCTCCGCGGTGACGGTGTAGGTCCCCGGCGTTTCCGCCACGAACGATCCCTCCGGGCCGATCATGGCCACGCCCTGGCCTCCGGCGACGCTCCAGCGCGCCGCGACGCCCGGGATCACCTTCCCGCCGGCGGCAGACGCTACCGCGGCGAACGGCACGACATCGCCGGTCCGCACCGTCGTCTTGGCCGGCGTGAGGGCCACCGAGGTCACGGTGTTCGCCAGGACCTCGATCGGGAGCGTGGCGCTTGCGTTCCCCGCCCTGGCCGTGATCACCGCCCTGCCGGCCGCCACGGCGCTCAGGCGGCCATCAGGAGTCACGCTGGCCACCCGCGCGTTGCTCGACGTGAAGGCCACGTCGTCGGGCCGCCGGTCGCCCTGGGCGCTGAAGGCCGAGGCCATGAGCGTGAGCCGGGTGCCTGCCACGACCCGGGAAGGCGAGACGGAGAACTCGACCCGCGCGGCGGGCGCCGGCACGATCCGGACATCCGCGGAGCCGAGGGTGTTCTTGGCGCCGGTCACGACGGCCACGGCGGTGACCTTCGCGGTGCCGATGAACCCGCCCTTGACCAGCCCGGTCGAGTCCACGATGCCGCCGTTACCGGCCGCGAACCACCGGATGCGGGCCTGGGGCACCGGCTGGCCGTCGGCGCCCAGCGCGCGGGCCTGCATCTGGAGCGTCTGGCCCACCTGCAACTCGGCGCTGGCCGGCGTCACCTCCACCCGCGCGACCGGCGACGCCGCCGGCTGCTGGGGCTCCTGCGCGAGGACAAGCAGCAACGGGATGAACATGCGGGACTCCTCGAAGACGGATGGCGTGGGGGATACCTCTGCCGGACGGAACGGGCCAGGCGGAAGTTGCAGGGGCTGATAATACTCCTATTTTCACGGCATGCCTACGCCTCCCCCCTCCCGGACCGTGCCGGTCGGCCTGGTCCAGATGCGGTGCTCCGCCGACGCCGCCGACAATCTCGCCCGCGCGGTAGCGGGGGTGCGGAAGGCCGCTACCCGGGGCGCACGGATTGTCTGCCTGCAGGAGCTCTTCCGTTCGGAGTACTTCTGCCAGACGGAAGACCACGCGCACTTCGCCCTCGCCGAGGCCGTTCCCGGGCCGAGCACCGCGGCGCTGGGCGCCCTCGCGAAGGAGCTGGGTGTGGTGATCGTCGCGTCGCTCTTCGAGCGGCGGGCGGAGGGACTCTACCACAACACCGCCGCCGTCCTCGATGCCGACGGCACGTACCTGGGCAAGTACCGGAAGATGCACATCCCGGACGACCCGCAGTATTTCGAGAAGTTCTACTTCGCCCCGGGCGACACCGGGTTCCGCGTCTTCGACACCGCAGTGGGCCGCATCGGCGTCCTGATTTGCTGGGACCAGTGGTACCCCGAGGCCGCGCGGCTCACCGCGCTCCGTGGGGCGCAACTGCTGTTCTACCCCACGGCCATCGGCTGGCTGCCGGCGGAAAAGGCCGAGTACGGCGCGGCCCAGAAGGACGCCTGGACCACGATGCAGCGGAGCCACGCCATCGCCAACGGCGTGTTCGTGGTGGCGGTCAACCGCGTGGGGCATGAGGGGCAGGCGGCGCCCAACGGCATCGACTTCTGGGGTGGGAGTTTCGTGGCAGACCCTTACGGGTCGGTGCTGGCCCGCGCGGGGGAAGACGAAGAGGTCCTCGTCGTCGAGTGCAACCTGGCCCTCACCGACGTCGCGCGCACCCACTGGCCCTTCCTCCGCGACCGGCGCATCGACGCCTACGCCGAGTTGACCCAGCGGTACATCGACGGGTGAGCGCGGCGCCCCCGACGCCCGCGGCGCTGGGCTATCGCATGCCCGCGGAGTGGGCACCGCACCGCGGCACTTGGCTCTCCTGGCCGCACCGCGAATCCTCGTGGCCCGGCAAGTTCGCGCCGGTACCGGGGGTCTTCGCCGAGATGGTGCGGCTCCTGGCGCCTCACGAGGAAGTGCACATCAATGTGACGGACCCCGAGATGGCCGCGGAGGTCCTCGGACTGCTCCGCCCATTCGACCTCCCGCCCGGGCGCGTCATCCTCCACGAAAACCCGACCAACGACGCCTGGTGCCGCGACCACGGCCCCTGCTTCGTGCAGCGCACGGTCAACGGACGCCGGGAAGAGGCGATCGTGGACTGGGGCTACAACGCGTGGGGGGGCAAATATCCCCCCTACGACCTGGACGACGTGATCCCCACCCGCATCGGCAAGGCCTACCACCTCCCCGTATTCCATCCGGGCATCGTCATGGAGGGCGGGTCGCTCGACGTCAATGGCGCCGGGACCCTCCTCACCACCGAAGCCTGCCTCCTCCACCCGAACCGGAACCCCGGCCTCACGCGCGCCCAGATCGAGCAGTACCTCCGGGACTACCTCGGCGTGCGCCACATCCTCTGGCTGGGTGACGGCATCGTGGGCGACGACACCGACGGGCACGTGGACGATCTCAGCCGGTTCACCGACGAGCGCACGGTGGTGACCGTCGTCGAGGACGACCCGGGGGACGACAATTTCGAGCCGCTCCAGGACAACCTGAAGCGGCTCCATGGCATGACCGACCAGGACGGGCGGGCGCTGCGGGTGGTGACGCTGCCGATGCCGCGGCCGCTCTTCCAGGACGACCAGCGGCTCCCTGCGAGCTACGCCAACTTCTACATCGCGAACGGCATCGTCCTGATGCCCGCCTATGACAAGGCCCGGGACGACATCGCCCGGGCCACCCTGCAGGAGCTCTTTCCCACCCGGCAGGTCGTGGCGGTGGACGCCGTGGACCTCGTCTGGGGCCTCGGCGCCTTCCATTGCGTCTCCCAGCAATGGCCGGCGCTCGCCTGACCTAGAGTTCCCGCTCCACCAGTCCCTTCAGCACATGCCAGGCGGTGGCCGCCGCCAGCCGCGCCGCCGCGTTGTCCCGG
>DAOMFQ010000019.1:0-16960 GCA_035429905.1 Gemmatimonadales bacterium | reverse complement strand
CCGTGGCGCGGAGGGGGCGAGAACTGCAGGCCCGGAGGACCAACCCGAGGAGGCCGAGGACGAGTCGCCCTGGTGCGGGCAGCGGGAGGCGCCGGCCTCGAACTGGGAGTTATCCACACGCGGGACGGGGGTCAGGGAGGGCACTGGAACGGGCACCGTCTGGCCGCCGGATGAATCCCCAATTTGGGGACGGCGTGGATACATCATTTCCACTTCCCAACAGCCGTTCGAGCGGGGCGCGAGGTGGCAGGACGGTGACTATCCACGTCGATGTTGAAGGGGCAAAAAATGCCCACATCGGGGCGTGGAAGGCGTGGAAACGTCATTCTTAGTCGTGTCAGGACAAAGCACTAGAGCGACGTTGTACTTTCCACTTTAAGTGGATTTCACAAGTTTATTATTCACATCACTTACGGCTCGAGAGAGTATGTGGAAAATCAGATGGTGACAGTGTCGTTACCGGGGCCCATTCATGCGAGAACGTTGCATAAACGGCCTCCACAGGCACCAATTTCGGTGCCCGGGCGTGTCGCTCGAATTCGGCGGTGTGGAGAGGGGTCGATCAGTCCAGAAGCTCGAGGTCGACCACCTGCCCGGCCTTGAGGCCGAGTTCCCGGACGATCTGCTCGGGGAGGGTCACCCCTGCCCCGCTGGCGAAGCTCCAGCCCCGGGTCTTGAAGCGCCGGCCGCCGACCTTCAGGGTGACCGGGACGCTCTTGCCGAGCGGGAGGCTGCCGGCCGGCAGGAACACCTTGGCGTAGGTGCTCGCTCCGTACCGTTCGAGGACCAGGCGTTCGTGCAGGAGGGTGGTCATGGGGTCGCTCCCGGCGGTGGAGCGGCTAACCTACCGCCGTGTACGGGCTGCGCCAGAGGCGGCTAGCGGGAGAACTCCATCCGGGCGTCCCCGCCCCAGTACATCGGACCGAACATGCGGATCGGGGAGGCCTTGAGCGCCTTCGCAAGGTCGTCCTTGCCCTGCACGTTGAAGACACCGGGCAGGAACCGGGTCCATTGGGGTTCGGAGGCCACGGTCGCGTTCCACTGAATGCGCCGAAGGCCTGCGAAGATGAGATTGATGGGAGGGTTCGGGCCGGCCGGGGTGGAGTCCCGCCCGGCGACCTGCCCGGTCCAGGAGAGGACGGTCTTGCCGATCTTGACCTGGTAGCGATGGTTGACGGATTCCGCCACGGGATCGAAGCCGCGCTTGAAGACCGTCACCGGGACGTACGCGGCCTCGCTGACCTTCTCGACGTGCCAGTCGTTGGCCCAGAACCTCGCGACAAACCACTGATCGAGACGGGGCGAGCCGTCCAACCGGGTGGCGGCAATTCCCCAGTACCCCACCACCTCCCGCTCACCCTCCAGCGCATATATCCGGTCGCCGACCGTGAGGGACCGGGATTCGGCGAAGCAGAGCCGCGACGCCACCCACGCCGCGAGCGCGGAATTGCCGGCGACCTCGCGGGCGAGCACCGGGGACAACGGCGTGAAACTGGCCGCCGGCACGGCGCGGAAACCCTCCGCGAGCAGCTCGGTGGCCTGGGCAGGATCGATCAGGAACTCCACGCAGGCGGAGAACTCGACCCCATGGAGTCGCCAGGCGAGGCTGCTCGTGCCCCCGGCACCAGCTTCCTGGCCCAGGGCGGGCGCCGCCAGGCCTCCCAGGAGCCCCAGGGAAGCCACGAGGATCCCAACCCTCATGATGTACCCTGCGCGGCAGCGATCGCGGCCTGGAGCCGATCGTAGGCCTTCGGATCCGTCGCGCCGAACTGCATTTCCCGCCAGGCCACCTTGCCGTCCTTCCCGATCACGTACACCACCCGCCGGTTGTACCCCGGGTTCGAGCCCGTGGCGCCGTACTTCTCGGCCACCCGCTGCTTCGGGTCGGAGAGGAGCTTGAACGGCATGCCGAGGCTCTCGGCGAACCGGACGTGCGTCTCCAGGCTGTCGGTGCTGATCCCGACCAGCACCGCGCTGCCGACCAGCGTCTGGTATCGGTCGGTGAAGGTCCGCATCTCGGCGGTGCACCCGGACGTGAAGTCCTTCGGGTAGAAGGCCAGGACCACCACCTGGCCCTTGTGGGCCGCCAGCGACCATTCGTCGCCCGCGGCGCCGATGCCGCTCTTATCGGCCCAGGGCACCGTGAAGTCGGGCGCCTTCACACCGGGCGCCGGCCCGGAGACGATGATGGCCGTGGCCGGACCGAGCGGCGTCTTGGTGGTGTCCTGCGCGAGGAGCGCGGGAGCGAGCGTGAAGGACAGCGTCAGGGCGATGCGCAGCGGATGGGCGGACATGGGCACACCTCGGTGATCGTTCATTGTGTGGTGACACGGCGGAGGGCAGCGTTGAACGACTGCGCGCCGCCAACCCCGGTGTAGACGATGGTACCGGTCCGGTCGATGATGACCACGTACGACGTCTCGGCGACGTCATAGGCCCGCTGGCTGTTGCCCTCGTCGTCGTAGAGGGTCCGCCAGGGCGGCGCGGTGTTCGCCACCCACGCCCGTACCGAGTCCCGCGGGTCGGCCACCGTGATGTTGATGCCGATGAACTCGACCTGACTGCCGTACGCGTCGCGGGCGGCCCGCACCGCGGGCTCGAGCGCCCGGCAGGAGGTGCACCAGGTGGCCCAGAACTCGAGGAACACCGGGCGGTGCCCGATCCACTGGCCGAGGTCCACCGGGGTGCCGTCGAGATCGTGGACCGACACCACCGGCGCCCGACTGCCGACGGCGGGGGCCTGCGCGGCGAGCGGCGCCGCCCCGACGAGGACCGCGAGGGCCAGGGTCCCCGCCCGGGCCCCGGCCGTCATGCCCCGGCGCATCTAGCGGGCGACCGGCTCAGCCGGCGCGTACCGCGCCTGCACGTACTCCTCGAGGAGCGCGAGGAACTCCGGCACGATCCGGTCGCCGCTCAGGGTGACGCGCAGCTGGCCATCCACGTACACCGGGGCGCGCGGGTCCTCGGCGGTCCCGGGCAGCGAGATGCCGATGTCCGCGTGCTTCGACTCGCCGGGCCCGTTGACCACGCAGCCCATGACCGCCACGCGCATCGACTCGACGCCGGGGTGCGCCTCCCGCCACACCGGCATCTGCTCGCGGAGGTAGCGCTCGATGTCCTGCGCCATGGACTGGAAGAAGGTGCTCGTGGTGCGCCCGCAGCCGGGGCAACTGGTGACCTGCGGCGTGAAGCTCCGGAGGTCGAGCGACTGCAAGATCTGCTGGGCGACCTGGACCTCCTCCGTGCGGTCGCCGCCGGGCGCCGGCGTCAGCGACACACGAATGGTGTCGCCGATTCCCTCCTGCAGGAGCACGGCCAGCGCCGCCGCACTGGCCACGATCCCCTTATTGCCGAGCCCCGCCTCGGTGAGGCCGAGGTGGAGGGGAAAGTCGCCCCGGGCAGCGAGCAGCCTGTAGACGTCAACCAGGTCCTGTACCGCGGACACCTTGGCCGAAAGAATGATTCGGTCGTGCGCGAGGCCGGTCGCCTCGGCGAGCTCGGCGGAGCGGATGGCGCTCTCGACCATCGCCTCCAGGGTCACGTCGCGCGCCTCGCGGGGGACGCTCCGCCGGTGGTTCTGGTCCATGAGCTCGGTCAGGAGCTGCTGGTCGAGCGATCCCCAGTTGACGCCGATCCGCACCGGGCGATCGTGCCGGAGGGCCACCTCGATGATGGCGCGGAAGTGTTCGTCACGCCGCTTCCCACCGACGTTGCCCGGGTTGATCCGGTACTTGGCGAGCGCCTGGGCGCAGTCGGGGTACTTCGTGAGGAGGATGTGGCCGTTGTAGTGGAAGTCGCCGATGACCGGCACGCTCACGCCGATCCGGTCGAGCCCCTCCACGATGTCAGGCACCGCCCGCGCCGCCTCCTCGGTGTTGACCGTGACCCGGACCAGTTCGCTCCCGGCCCGCGCCAACGCGGCCACCTGACGCACCGTGGCCGCCACGTCGGCGGTGTCGGTGTTCGTCATCGACTGCACGACGATGGGATGGCAGGAGCCGACGAGAACCCGACCGATGCGGGTGGTGACGGTCTGGCGGCGGGAGGTGGGGGGCATGAGGGTGGAATATAAGAGGTTCGGGAAGGAGAACGGTCCCTTTCTCCTTCCTCAACTCTTGTCGAACACCGCCTCGTCCAGTTCCCGCAACTCCTCGGGTTCCAGCCGGAGCTCCCCGGCGGTCATGCTGTCCAGCGCGTGCTCGACGGTCCTGGCGCCGGGAATGATGATCACGTTCGACGCCTGCTCCAGCACCCAGGTCAGCACCACCGCGTGGGCCGATGCCTTGTGGCGTGCCGCGATGCGCTTCGCGACCGGGTGGTTCGGGAGCTTCTTGTTGAGCCGTCCGCCGCCGACCGGGCTGTAGGCCAGGAAGCCGATGCCCAGCCGCTCGGTGTGCGCCACGACTCCCTCGTCGAGCGCCTCGCGGAAGAAGGGGTTCAGGCGATTCTGCACCGTCACCACCTCGGCATGGCGGCGGGCGGCGTTGATCTGGTCCACCGACACGTTCGAGAGCCCGATCCAGCGGATCTTCCCGGCCCGCTGCAGCTCGGCGAGCATCCCCACGCTCTCGGCGAACGGGACCCGGGGGTCGGGGGCGTGCAGCTGGTAGAGGTCGATCCGGTCCACCCCAAGCGCGATGAGGGAGCGGTCGCAGGCGCGCTGGAGGTGGTCGGGGCGGCCGTTCCGCTCCCAGCGGCCCTGGGGCCGGGTGAGCCCCCCCTTCGTGGCCACCAGCACCTCGCCACGCGGGCCCTTCCATTCGCGGAGGGCGCGCGCCACCAGCCGCTCATTGTGGCCCAGGTCCTCGTCCGAGAGGCAGTACACGTCGGCCGTGTCGAGCAGCCGCACCCCGGCGTCGAGCGCGGCGTGAATGACCCGCACGCCCTGGTCCTCCGTCGGACGGCCGTCGATAGAAAGCGGCATGCCCCCGAAACCGACCGGGGGCACGCGGGGAGCACCGGGACCGAGGGGCCGGTCGGTCACACCAGGCCGAGCTTCTTGGTGAGCCGGAAGTGTTCTTCCGGGCGGAGGGTGCCGTCGGTGGCCAGCGGCGCCAGGGCCTGGAGGATGTCGGCGCGGCCGGCGTCGATGCGGCGGTCGCGGAGCTCGCCGATCATCCGGGCGAAGCGGGCCTCGAACTGGTCGGCGTTCAACTCCCCGTTGGCCCGCATGTCGCTCATCTGGTGCAACTCCTCGAGCAGGCGGGGGAGGGTGACGGGCTTGGGCGTCGCGTTTTCGGCCATCGGGACAACCTCGGAGGAACGGTGAAAGCGGTGGGGGACAGCGTCCAATATAGCCACCAGCGCGCGGCGCCGAGCGTGGGTCAGCCGGTCGCCTTGCGACGGGGTTCCACGGCGTTGGCGTCGTAGGCGCGGGTGCGGAGCGGCGAGGTGCCGCCGCGGGTCCATCCGCCTCGGAACTCGAAGTGCTCCTCCGGCAACAGCCGGTCGCCAAGCGGCACGGTGCCGTCCAGCTCAAGGTGCCAGAAGAGCATCCGGGCTCCCACTTCGGCGGCGGGCAACCAGACGCCGGGGGTGATCGGCGGGTAGTGCGCGGCAAACTCCACACGGAGCCGCGTCATCCGGATGCCAGTGTCCATGTCGGCCTCAGCCCCAGCGCGAGAGGATGGCGCCCATGGCCGCAAAGTACACGAATTGATACATCGCGTCGATCAGCCACGCGCCGAAGCGCCGGTCGGAAAAGACGAGGCCGGTCAGGCTGACCGGCATCACGATGAACACCCAGAGATGGACGCCCTTCAACAGCCCTTCGAGTGCCGGGCCACCGTGCACGATGGCCGCGATGCCGGTCCCCAGTACGAGGTACGCCAGGAAGGAGACGCCGTAGGCCCTGGCGGCCCCCTTCTTCATCGCCTCGAGCTTCTCCGGCGTGTAGCCGTTGAGCGCCATCCACGGCTTGGCGAACAGGATGGGGGAGTACCAGAGCATGCCGATCAGGAAGGTGGCGACGGCGGCCATCAGGACGCCCACGGGATTCACGCCGAACGGGAGCATCTGCCTCTCCTCTTCAGGGACGCGCCCGCGGTGGGACGCAACCGGGGCACAACTCGGAACTGCCGGGGCGACGACCGGTGCGAACCGGGCCTGCACGAGTGGACAGGGGGTGAAGGGAGGAATCTGCCGCTTGGAGGACAGAAGTCAACAAGGCGGGGAAGCGGGCAGGCGGGGCAGTAGGCTAGGATTCAGTCCCCCATCACGCCAAGCGGAGTTCTCATGTTTGCGTCCGTCAATCCCGCCACCGGCGCCACGCTCGCCACCTATCCCGCGATGACGACGCCGGAGCTGCGGGCGGCACTGGGAGCCGCCGACAAGGCGTTCCGCGCCTGGCAGCGGGTGCCGCTGGCCGAGCGGGCCGCGCTGGTGCGACGGGCCGGCGCCCTGCTCCGCGAGCGTGCCGAGCACCACGCCCGGCTGATGTCGGAGGAGATGGGCAAGCCGATCCGCGGCGCGCGCGCCGAGGTCGAGAAGAGCGCATGGGCCTGCGACCACTACGCCGAGCACGCCGCAGCCTTCCTGGCCGACGAGCCGGTCGAGACCGACGCCGGGCGGAGCTTCGTGACGTACCGTCCGCTTGGGCCCGTGCTCGCCGTCATGCCGTGGAACTTCCCGTACTGGCAGATCTTCCGGGTGGCGGCGCCGGGACTCATGGCCGGCAACGTCATCCTGCTCAAGCACGCGGCCAACGTGCCCGGCTCTGCGCTGGCGATCGAGGCCGTGTTCCGCGATGCCGGCTTCCCCGAGGGCACCTTCCGCACGCTGCTGATCGACCATGCCCAGCTCCGCACCGCCATCCGGCACAAGGCGGTCCGCGCCGTGACGCTCACCGGCAGCACCGCCGCGGGCCGCCTGGTGGCGAAGCAGGCCGGCGAACGGCTGAAGAAGACCGTGCTCGAACTGGGTGGGAGCGACCCCTACCTGATCCTCGCCGACGCCGACCTGGACCTCGCGGTCGAGGCCTGCGCCACCAGCCGGCTCATCAACTCGGGGCAGAGCTGTATCGCGGCCAAGCGCTTCGTGGTGGTGGACGCCGTGCGCCAGGAATTCGAGCGGCGGCTGGTGGAGAGGATGGCCCGCGCGAAGGTGGGCAACCCCCTGGCGGACGACACCGACGTGGGCCCGCTCGCGCGGGCGGACCTGCGCGACACGCTGCACCGGCAGGTGGAGGTGAGCGTCGCCGAGGGCGCGCGCGTCCTCCTCGGCGGCGCGGTGCCGGCAGGGGCCGGGGCATTCTATCCGCCCACCGTGCTGACCGATGTGGCGAAGGGGATGCCGGCCTACGACGAGGAACTCTTCGGGCCCGTGGCCGCCATCATCCCGGTCCGGAACGCCAAGGCCGCCATCAAGGTGGCCAACGACTCGGTGTACGGGCTCGGCGCGGCGGTCTTCACGCGCGACATCGAGGAGGGCACGCGAATCGCCGCGGAGGAGCTGGAGGCGGGTTCGGCGTTCGTCAACGCCTTCGTCAGGTCCGACCCGCGGCTCCCGTTCGGCGGGATCAAGGAGAGTGGCTACGGGCGGGAGCTCGGCGTGCAGGGGATCCGGGAGTTCGTGAACATCAAGACCGTTTGGGTGAAGTGAAAGCCGCGTCGCCCCTCAACTGACCTCACCCCGTGTCCCCCGCTCCAGAAACTGGAGCGGGGGGACGCCCGGCCTGCCTGGCATACCACGCGATCCCCGGCCCGGCGCTGAAGCCGTGGAGCAGGATGCTCATCAGCACCGTGGCGATGACCACGCCGAGGATGGTGGTTTCGCCGGTCGTGTGGAGTTCCTGTTCGACGAACACCAGCCCGAGGACGATCGACGCCAGCCCACGGGGTCCGAACCATCCCATGAATAGCGTGGTGGACCGGTCGAGCCCGGTGCCGGCGAGCGCGATAGCCACCGGCAGCATGCGAATCAGCGTGAGGCTGAGTGCTCCGTAGACGAAGAACACCGGGTCGAGCATGGGCAGGGCACGGTCCACCGTGAGCCCAAATAGGAAGAAGATGGCCAGGTTGAAGAGCTGACCCCACTGCGCCGCGAACTCGACAGCGTGCTCTCCGGCACCGCGATAGCTCCGCTGAACCGTGAGGCCCGCCACGAAAGCCGCGATGAACATGCTGGCCCCCACCGCGTCCGACACGAAATAGCAGAACACGGGAAGGGCCACGACGCCGCGCGGCAGGAAACTCTCCGTGATGGTGCTGGCGTCGATGGCCCGCTGCAGCAGCCACCCTCCCGCCAGCCCGATCCCCGCCCCCACGAGCACGCCGAGTCCCAGCTGCTGACCGACGAACACCGCGAAACTCGCCTCGGTGCTCCCGCCGGCGGCGCCCGCGAGGGCCATGAAGAAGAGCAGAAACGGAACGGAGAGCCCATCGTTGAGACCGGCCTCGACGTTGAGGGCCTCCCGGATTCGCGCGGGCACGCGCGGGCTCTCGACGATCACCTGGCCGAGCCCGGCGTCGGTGGGAGCCAGGATGGCACCGACGATGCAGGCCTCCCACAAGGCGAGTTCCCGCAGGAGCACGAGCGCCACCAGCGCCCCGAGCCCGATGGTCAGGAGGAGCCCGGGGCCGAGGAGGCGGGCCGGGAGGCTCTGGATCTTGCGGAGCAACGCCAGGTCGGTGCGCGTGGCATCGGTGAAGAGCAGCAGCACGAGGCCAAATTCGGCGACCCACAGGAATCGCTCCAGGTGGTAGTCCGGCGATCGCAGCCCCGGCACGAGTCTCGGCGCGATGATCCCGGCCAGCGTGAAGACGATCGGGGCCGTGGCCACGCGTTCGATGCGGGCCGAGACGAGCCCGTAGACGAACAGCAGCCCCGCGAAGAGGGCGAGGACGCTCACGCGGTGTAGACCGGGTCCACCACGTTGCCGGTGTTCCTCACCCCTGCCGGCTCGAAGAGCAGCACGGACGCCTCCGCATCGGCCACCGTGCGGTGCTCGACGCCTCGCGGCACGACCAGGAACTCGCCGGGCCCGAGCGTCACTGCGCGGTCGCGGAATTCGACCCGGAAACTCCCGTCGACGCCGAGGAAGAGCTCGTCGGCGTCGGCGTGGTGGTGCCAGGGAAAGCTGCCGCAGAACTTGGCCAGCTTCACCTCCTGGCCGTTCAGGGCGCCGACGACCTGAGGCCGCCAGTGCTCGGAGATCAGGGCCAGCGCGTCGGCGAGGACGACTTTGTCCATCGGAGTCTCCTGTCGTCAGTAGCGCGAGGCGGTGAGCTTGATGTCCGCCGACGCCGCCGCCTTGTCGAGCCGCAGCTGCACCAGGTCGGCCTCCGCCGTCTTGCCCTGCGCCACCAGGCTCTGCTTCAGCCCCGCCAGCGCCCAGACGTTCTCGGGAAAGAGCGCCAGGTCCTGCTCGTACGCCTGTTGCGCCTCCGCCGGGCGGCCGTCGGCCAGCAGCGCCTGGCCCAGCGAGGCGCGGATCGGGTAGTACCAGAAGGGCGGCTCGTTGTAGAGAATGCCGTCCTCGATTTCGCGCGCCACCGTGAAGTGCGCCACTGCGGAGGCGGCGTCCCCGCTCCGGAGTGCCATTTCCCCCTGCAACGCATGCACCGCGATGTTCATCACCACCCTGCCCTCCCCTTCCGGCGTGCGGGCGAGCGCGGCGTTCACCTCGGCCAGTTCCTGCGCCGCCTCGGCGGGGCGGGCGGTGGCGGCGTACGCCACGCCCCGCGCGTAGTGCACCAGCCCCGTGGCGACCGGCAGATCGGCTGGCGGCATCGGTTGCTCGAGGACCTGGTCCCAGAGTCCGAAGGTCACCAGCGACAGCGTGTAGTAGGGGATCATGCTCTGCATGAAGAGCACGCTCCGCGCGATCTCGGGCGACACCTTGCCGGAGAGCTGCTGCGCCGACTCGAGCGCGATGGCCCGCTGGCCCGACATCGTGGCCGCGAACGAGAGAAAGTGATAGTTGTGGGGATAGTATCCGGCGGCATAGATGCCGGTTGGCCGCTGGTCCGCCAGGTAGGTCTCGTCCACGTGCACCGCGTGCTCGTTGGCCTGGACCGCGTCGCTGAAGCGCCCCACCCGGATGTAGATGTGCGCCGGCATGTGGACCAGGTGGCCCGCACCAGGCATCAATCCCGCCAGTCGCTCCGCGCAGGGCACCGCCTTCTGGGGCTCGGCGGCCTCGACGGCGTGGATGTAGAGGTGGCAAGCGCCCGGATGATCCGGGAGCCGGGCGATGACCGCCTCGAGCAGCGCGAGGATTTGCGGGGTGGCCGGCCGCGGCTGCCCGTCCGGCAGCCAGTAGAACCAGGGGCTCAGGTTCATCAGGGCGTCGGCTGCGAGGGTCGCGGCGTCCGGGTCGTCGGGGTACGCGCGGGCCACCGCCACCATCGCGGCGGCGTAGGCGGTGTCGAGCGCCGCCCGCGGCGCGGCCGGCGGATGCGAATAGCGGCGCTGCAGGGCGCGGATGTACGCCTGCTCGCGGGCCGAACTCCCACCGGCCAGCCGCGACGCCTCACGCGAGGCCAGGTAGGCCCGCTCGCCCGACGCCGAGTCCATCGGCGCGTTGATGTTGGGCCCCAGCGCGAAGGCGATCCCCCACCAGCACATCGCGCAGCCCGGGTCCTCGGCCAGCGCGGCCTCGAAGGAGCGGATCGCCTCCGGGTGATTGAACCCGTACGTGAGCCGCATGCCCTGGTCGAAGTACTGCTGCGCCAGCGGGACACCCGTGGTGATCGGCACATGCAGCGTGCCGAGGTCGGTGTAGAGCGGCACCGTGTCGGCGGGGGCCGCGGCGAGGGTGAAGGCGGCAAGGATCGGTGTCACGGAACTGACCATCGAACGCTCCGGGTTTTCAGGTAGGCACGATCTCGTATTCGTTCAACTTGCGGACGTCCACCCGCAGCACACCATCGTCCTGGGTGCGGTCGAAGGCGTCCACGAACCGGGCGCCGAACACGACTTCGTCGCCCCGGTAGGAAGTCCGGGCGAACACCGTCTGGCTGAACGTCTCGTCCACGCCGGAGAGCAGCACGATCAGTTCGGTGTCGCACTCGCGGAGCTTCTCGGCGGTGGCGCCCCACAATGGGCTCGCCTCGGTGATGGGGTGCACCACGGTCCAGGTGAGCGGGAAGAAGGCCACGTGGGTCCGCTCCAACGGCAGCTCGACGAACTCGCGGGTGTTGCGGTCGGGCCCGGTGCGCCGGGTCAGCAGGACCCGGGCCTGCACATCCAGCATCTGGTTCTGCCGCGCGTTGGTGGTGCGGAACATCAGCGCGTGGCCGCCCTGGAACGGGCTCACCAGCGCCCGGTCGCTGAAGATGAACCGCCCGACCGGCCGCGCGAACCGCGCAAAGGCGATCCCGCTCACCACCGCGAACCCCACCAGCCCGGTCACCGACTCGACGGCCACGACCACGTTGGCGGCGTGGGTGGCGGGGCTCACCACACCGTATCCGATGGTGGCAAGCGTCTGCACGCTGAAGAAGAAGCACTGCCAGAGCCGCTCGAGCGTGGTGGCCACGACCGGCCCGTGGAGGGCGCCCGCCCCGAGCCCGAAGTACACCAGCGCAAACGCGAAATTCGCCAGCAGGTACCCAAGACTGACCACGCCCAGGAAGCGGGTCCAGGTTGTGCCGATCAGGGCGTGGTAGAGCGACATCGACCCGTACCAGGGGATGCCGACCCGCGCCACGTTGAAGCTGCCGTCGCGGTTGAGGAGGCGCCGGCGGCTCTCGCGGGAAACGACGCTGCCGAAGCCGAGGTCGTTGGGGCCCTGGCTAGCGCCCACCGCGACCCACCGCGCTCGGCTGGACCAGCAGGACCACGAGGAAGGCGGCCAGCAGCAGCAGGCCGACGGCGACCAGCAGCGCCTCGCGCGACGGCAGGTGGAGCCGGTGGCGGAGTGGCGTCATGCTATGACTCTCTCTCCCGGCGCAGCTCGGCCCGGACCTGGATGACGCCGACGAAGAGCATCGCCAGGGCGGGCCAGAAGGTGAAGAAGAACAGGAGCCCGGGCCCGATCGGGTTCGGGTTGGGGTCGGGCCAGAGGCCGAGCGCGGCGGCGAGGATGATGAACCAGAGCGGGCCCGAGCCCACCACCAGCAGCACCAGCCCCCAGCGCACCAGTCCGTTCGAGAGGTAGCGACGCATCAGCCGCGCCCCTCGTGGTGGAACTCCACCTCGAACCCGCCGAGCCGGCCGGCGATCCAGTTGTAGAAGACGCACACCACGGCCGTCGAGGCGTACCCGATCCCGGAGGTGAGCAGCGGCGAAATCAGGATGATCCCCCGGCTGAACCCTATGCCGTCCGGGGCCAGGACGAAGGCGAAGTAGAGAAACGGGAGGATCGCGAGGCCGACCGGGAAATACATCGCGGCCGCGACGCGCGCAGCGCGAAAGGGGTCGATCCGGACCAGGTGGTATTTCATCGAACCTCATGCATCCAGCGGGGGACGGTAGGGGCGCACCGCGGTGCGCCCCTACCGTTTCGACAAGCTATCGCGTGCGGGGGCGCGCCTCAAGGCGACCCCTCATCCGTCCGTCATCGAACTGTCATCCGGCTGTGGCGGTGGCCGACAGGTTGGAGTGCCATCGTGGACGCACCCCACACCAGGAGCGGCCCATGTTCGAGATCCTCCCCGCCTCGTCGGCCCGCACCCACGCCCGGGCCAGCCACGCCCTCACCTCGACGGCGGTGCACGCGGCGCTGATCGCGGCGTCGATCCTCCTCACCGCCCGCGCGGCTGCGCCCACGAGCGGACCATCGCCGAACACCATCATGGTCTACCTGCCGCCGGCAGGGCCCGCGGATCCTGTCCCGCCCGCCGGCGGGGACCCCGTGAGTGCGCCGACGCCGTCTCTGCCGACCCTCGACCCGATCGCGCTGCCGGCGGTAGGCGCCATCAGCGCGGCGAGCACCGCCTCCATACCCGCCGTGCGGAGCACCCTCGGGCTGCCAGGGGGCCCGGGCGCCGGAGCCGACCCGACCTGGCTCCGGGGCCCCTCCGCGGGCGGCGCCTGGACCGTGGCCGAAGTGGACGACCCGGTGCACATCCTCGAGCCTGGGCGGCTGGTCTACCCCGCGGTGCTGGAGCGCGCGGGCGTGCCGGGGGCGGTGGTCGTGGAGTTCGTGGTGGACACGCTGGGTCGCGCCGAACCGCGGACCCTCCGCGTGGTGTCGAGCACCCATCCCGCCTTCGAGCAGGCGGCGCGCGACGCGGTGCTGGGCACCCGGTTCCGCCCGGCCCGCGCCCGCGGCGCGTCAGTGCGCCAGCTGGCGCGGCAGCAGCTCAGCTTCGTGGCGGGAGGCAGATCCTAGTACTGGGCATTGGCGGCGTGCGCCGCCTGCTGGAGGATGCGAACCGTGGCCTCGGGGACATTGAGCGCCGCCCCGTCCACGACGGCATACGCCGGCAGGGTGCGGGCGTCATGCCCCGTCAGGCGCTCGTAGATCGTGAGAGCGGCGAGGTAGGTGCCGAGCGAGGAAGGGTGGAAGTGGTCGGGGCCGTAGAGCGGCAGGGCGGCGTCGCGCCGCCAGGCCTCCTGCCAGGCGACCCCGGCGGGGAGAAAGACCCCGTCCACCGCCTGGGCGGCCATCTGGAACGAGGTGCGCACCGCGTCGAAGTTGCCCGACTGATTCGCGTTGGGCCAGACCATGTAGAGCGCGGGCCTGGCCCCCGCCGAGCGGATGATCGGGTCGAACATCTTCGTCCAGAGGATGAGCGAGTCGCGATTCACCGGAAGCGTCGTGGGCCCCTGCTGCAGCACGACGTAGTCCCATCGCTCGCGGCGGATGGCGTCCACGGCGTCGGTGCCCTCGGTGAGGTGATCGATCAGCGCGTACCCGGGCTTGGCCACCATGCCGACCTGGATGACGTCCCCGCCGGCCACGGCAATCTCCGCCACAGTGGCGGGGAGGTTGTTGTAGTAGGTGAGGCTGTTGCCGATGAACAGGACCTTGCGCGTCACCGGCGGCGCGGGCTCGCTGCCGTCCTGGCAGGCGGCGGCCCCGGTGAGGAGCGAGACGGCCACCAGGGCGGCGAGCGGCGTGCGGTAGCGGCTCATGCCTCCTCGCTCAGGACGAACTGCTCATCGGCGGTGAGTGCGGCGCAGTCGGCGTCGAGTGCCTCGTACTCGTCGGCGAACGCCTCGAGGAAGGCCTCGTAATCGTCCTCGGACTCCCACTCGTCGATGGTGCGGTACCAACCGCCGGCAGTAGCGGGGCGGAGGAGTTCGGTGCCCACATAGCCCGCGCCGCGCCGGAACAGCTCGGCCCAGAGGCCGTCGGGACCGTAGGCCAGTTCGAAGCCCGCCACCCTGCCCTGCGCCGGGCGAAATTCCCAGATGATGCGAAAGGTCATGCGAAGAGCTCTCCGGTCAGCCGCTTCCGGCAAGGAGTCCGCGCGCACCGGCGGCCCACCTCGGCGCCAGCGCCGTGGCCAGCAGCACCAGCACCCACACCCGTCCCTGCCGGACGTCGTAATCCGCCAGGAGTTTCGGCCAGGGATTCCGGAACAGGTAGTGCCCGGCGACGAACTCGAAGGCAACGGTGGCCGCAAGCCACGCCACCCCGACCGTCCAGGCCTGGGCGGACGTCGAGGGGCCGATCCAGCCGACGGATACCCACGTCACGGCGCAGATCAGGGCGGAGAGCGAGAGGCTGCTGAGGACGTGGCCGGCATAAGGGCCCACGACGGGCACCAGGAGGAACTGGCGGATGGTGCCGTTGACGATGGCCCCCAGGCAGAGGATCACCCAGATCAGCAGCGCGCGCCCGAACATCACCGGACGCCCCGGAGCCGCTTCAGGATCTGAATCTGCCCGGTGTGGTAGGCCTCGTGCTGTGCGGCGCCCAGGATGGTCTCGCCGTAGGTCCACTTGCGGTTGCCCGGGGGGCGGCGGCCGTACGCCGATGCCGGCACGGCACGAATGGCGGCCGCCACGGTGCGGTGCGCAGCCCGTACCAGGGCACAGTCGCGCTTCCAGGCGGCCTCGTCGGGCCGCGCCGGCTGGGCGGGCCAGTTGGCCGGGCTCCGGGGAAAGGGCCGGCGCTCGCCGCCCTGGATGCGCTGGGTGATGACGTGATGCCAATAGGCGATGTGGAGCGCCAGCTCCCAGATCGAGTGCCGACCGGGGGCGGGCCGCCGGGCGGCCTCCGCCGCCGATACACCGCGGAGTGCCCCCACCACGGTGGGGCCCCCGTGCCAGGATCCGTGCCCGGCACGAGGGGAGAGGTTCTCGGTGAGGAGCCGGGACAGGCCCGTGTCGTTCATGCGTCGCCTCGGCGGGAGGGGGACGCGAAAAGTTAGTCAGAACATGATGTGCATGCCGAGCGACGGGGCCGGGCCGCTCCGCACCCGCTTGACCTTCACCCAGGCCCACTGCTGATCGGTCGACTCGGAGCCGCCGGGCGCGTCGGCCCGGGAGGTGGTGCCGGTGGACTGGTAGACGTCGGCGCGCCGCACCTGGCTCCGGGCGATCCGGACCGTGTCGGAGGGCGAAGTCGCCACCAGCAAGGCGCGGGGGCTCAGCGAGACCAGGGCCCCCTCGACGGCCGGGGCCTTCTTCTGGTACACCCGGACGTACTGGCCGGCCATCAGGGAGTCCTGGGCGCTCGCCACGGAAGCCGCGGCGAGGAACAGCGAGGCGGAGAGGCAGAGGGTGCGGAACATGGGGCATCTCCCGGTGTGAGTTCGTCAGCGAACGCACCGGCGAGATACCGGAAGGGGGTCAAGAGGCGGTCAAGAAACCGAGGAAGCAGGGAGCCGGGGGCATGAAAAACCCCCTCCCGGGGGGGAGGGGGTCTGGGGGTCGTGGCGCTGGGTGGAGGGCGGTCAGAGCCGCAGGCTCAACCCGACGGTGAGTCCGCCGCCCCGGGCGGCGGAGGGCGCCAGGATCACCTTGGGCCACTCGGCTTCCTTCCAGGCGGGCCGGTGCTTGGTGCCGATCAGGGCCCCGATTCCGGCACCGAGCACGCCGAAGGTCGCGCCGTAGGCGAGGGCACCTTCCCCCGCGGAGTACTCGACGAATGTGCCCTCGGTCGAGCTGGCCGAAATGGCGCCCAGCAGGGCACCGATCCCGGCGCCGATGAGGCCGCCGGTCAATGCGCTCTTCCCGACGCTGGTCCGCATGCCCTGATACAGGTCGATTTGGCCCACCTCGTCGCGGGCGAGGCTCACCGTGTCCGCTCCCGTGACGAAGAGCCGGAGACGGGCCGAGTCGATGGCCACGACCGTGCCCTGGGTCTGGCCGCCGTCGCGCAGGTGGACCCGGATCGAGCGGCCGGGCGAGACTACCATGGCGCTGTCCTGTGCGGGGAGTGCCTGGAAGGAAAGGGCGGTGGCGAATGCCACCAGGCAGACGATGCGGGACATGTGGTACCTCCACGGGTGGATGGTCGAGTGTGCACCCGGGAAATGCCCTCAGGCGGTCAAGACGGCGTCAAGCGGTTCCGACGCGGTCGCTCCTCCGTTCCAGCATGAGCACATCGCGCCACTGGCCGGCCGCCGTCTTGCCGAGCCGTTCCCGGCGACCGACCAGGCGGAAGCCGAGCCGCTCGTGGAGGGCGATGCTGGCGGTGTTCTCGGGGAAGATGCCGGCCTGGAGGGTCCAGATTCCCTGATCTTCCGAGGCGGCAATGAGCCCCTCGAGGAGCAGCCGTCCCACCCCCTTGCCCCGCGCCCGCGCCGAGACATACACGCTCTCCTCGGCGACCCCGGCGTAGACGCAGCGGTCGGAGACCGGGATCATGGCGGCCCAGCCGAGGACCTCACCGCCGTCCACCGCCACCAGCCGGCAGGCCGCCAGGTGGGAACGGTCCCACTCCTCCCAGCTGGGCGCCTCGGTGTTGAAGGTGGCGTGCCCGGTGGCGATCCCCTCGCGGTAGATCTCGGCCACCGCGGGCCAGTCGGCGGGCTCCATGGGCCTGAGCTTCATTCCAACTCCTTGAGGAGCTTCTTGGGCGCCGTCATCCGATAGCTGTCCTCGAGCAGGCCGGAGAGCT
>DAOMFQ010000018.1:0-17524 GCA_035429905.1 Gemmatimonadales bacterium | reverse complement strand
ACCTACTTCGGCAAGCTGACCTGGTCGCCGACGGCCAATCACAACGTGTCGCTGTCGTACAACAACGTCGAGGCCTCGGTCGACGTCATTGCCCGGGCGCGGAACGGCATGTGGCAGCTCAGCTCCGGCGCCTACTCGATCGAGAACAACACCAACTCGCTGCGGCTCATCTGGAGCGGCGTCTTCAGCGGCAAGTACTCCAACGAGTTCATCGCCGGCTGGCAGACGATCCGCGACAAGCGGCCCCCGAATACGACCTACCCGACCATCATCGTGAACTCGGGCACCAGCGGCACCCAGCTCGTGGCCGGCGCCGAGCGCTTCAGCCAGGACAACTCGCTCGACCAGGACATCTTCGAGATCACCGACAACCTGACTTTCGGGCTCGGCGACCACCGGGTGACGGTCGGCACCCACAACGAGTTCTTCGGGTTCAACAACCACTTCTTCCCGCAGAGCATCGGGCAGTGGACCTTCGCCAACATCGACTCGTTCGAGAACAACGCGCCGGTGCGCTTCGACCGGGCGTTGCCGCTCATTCCCGGCGGGCCGGTGGCCGACTTCAGCGTCAACCAGTGGGGCCTCTACGCCCAGGACCAGTTCAACATCGGCACCCTGGCGCTCACGGTGGGCCTCCGGTGGGATAGCCCGAACTTCCCGGACAGCCCGACCTACAACCCCACGCTCGACTCGGTCACCACCACGGCGTACAATCCGCTGTGGACCGGCTCGGCGGTCAACACCACGGTGGTGCCGACCGGCAACGCCACCTGGTCGCCCCGCATCGGGTTCAACTGGGACGTGGACGGCAGCGGGATGACCATCGTGCGGGGCGGCGTCGGCTACTTCGGCGGCCGGCCGGCATACGTCTGGATGTCGAACGCCTATGCCAACACCGGCATGGCGCAGACCCAGCTCACCTGCCGGAACGACAACGCGAACCCGGACGACAACGTTCCTGGCTTCTCGCTCGACCCGGACCTGCAACCGACCGCATGCGCGGGGACCGCGGGCGTCATCCCGCCGATCCCGACCATCAACTACTTCGACTCGGACTTCAAGTTCGAGCAGAACATCAAGTACTCGCTCGGCGTGGACCACCGGCTCCCCTGGGGCATGGTCGGCACGATCGACCTGCTGTACACCCAGACCAAGAACTCGCTCTACATCCAGGACAACAACCTCGCGGCGGTGCAGGACGAGACGCTGCTGACCTACGCCACCGGCGAGGGCAACCGGGCGCGCTACGGCGTCAACGCCCTGGCCACCGGCGTGGCCACGCCGTTGAAGGCCACGACCGCGTTCGGCAACGTGCTGGAACACCTCAACAAGTCCGAGGACCACGCGTTCAGCGCCACCATCCAGCTCCAGAAGGCTTTCGCGAACGGCGTGATGTTCAACGGCGGCTACACCTACAGCAACGCCGAAGACCTGATGTCGCTCACCTCCAGCATCGCGTTCTCGAACTACGGCTTCGCCACGCTGAACGGGCTGCTGAACGACCGCGAGTTGAGGACCTCCAGCTTCAGCCGCCCCCACCGGGTGGTCCTGAGCGGCACCGTCAACCTCCCGGCCGACTTCGACTTCTCGCTCATCTACTCCGGCGTGTCGGGTTCCCCCTACGGGTACGTGGTCAACGGCGACGCCAACGCCGACGGGGTGGGCGGCACCAACCGTGAATTCAACGACATGTTCTACATCCCCCGGGACCGCGACGACATCTCGATGTTCGGCGCCACCCCGGCCGCCCAGCAGGCCGCCTACGACTCCCTGGCCAGCTTCATCGGGAGCCAGGACTGCCTCCGCAACCAGCGTGGGCAGATCATGGAGCGGAACAGCTGCCGGAATCCGTGGATCAACCGGCTGGACGCGCGGCTCCAGAAGGTCATTCCGACCTTCAATGGCCAGTCGATGCTGCTCTCGCTCGACGTGTTCAACCTGCTCAACCTGATCGACAAGGACTGGGGCCTCGTGAAGAGCACGACCGCCTTCGAGGGCCAGAGCCTGGTCCGGCTCCGCGGGTGGGACCCGCTGTACAACCGCGGCATCTACAGCAATTCGTTCCCCATCGTGAACCGGGTCGATCCCAACGCCTCGGTGTGGCGCATCCAGCTGGGCGGCAAGTACACCTGGTAACCTGGCGCGGCGCTCCGCCGCCCACGCGAAACGGCCCCCGGGAGCGATCCCGGGGGCCGTTTTGTATCGGTGGGGGCCGGTGCCGGCCCGGGCCGATGCAGGGGCGCACGGCTGTGCGCCCCTACTACGTCCTGACCCGCCCGAGCAGCACCAGCGCGGCGCCGAGGAAGAGGACGTTGGGCAGCCACGCCGCCGCGAGCGGCGGGATGACGCCGCCGGCGCCCACCGCCTTCGAGAGATTGATGATGAGCAGGAACAGGACCGTGGTGGCGAGGCTGATGGCGATGCCGAACGCCGGGCCTGACCGCGGCGAGCTCAGGCTGAGCGGGGCACCGAACAGCGAGATGATCAGGCAGGTGACCGGGATCGCGATCTTGAGCGCGTGCTCCACCGCGAGCTTGTTCACGTCGTTGCCGGTGCGCCGCAGCGCCTCGATGTACTGCCCGAGCTCGGCATAGCGCATCTCGGCGGGCACCTTCGAGGCGGCCAGCAGCTCGGCAGGCGTCTGGGTGAGCGCCCGCAGGCGGATCTGCTCCGCCTCGAACACCGGCTGGACCAGGCCGCCGAACACGATGCGGCTGGCCCCACGCCACAGCCGCCAGGCGCCGGCGGTGGTGTCATAGGTGGCGCTGTCGGCGCTGACGGACAGATAGGGCACCACCGTGCCCTGGTAGCCCGAGTCGTTGCCCTGCCGCAGGAAGACCGGGTCCTTCAGCACCTGGTTGGCCACGTCCAGCGCGCGGATGGTGTACACCCAGCCCGCATCCGCCCGGTACACGAAATTGTACCGGTACGTGGTGGGGCGGGCTTCGCGGGCCTTCTGGAGCTCGAGCGCCCTGGCGGTGGTGCCAACCGAGATCTCGCCGACCACGAAGGCCAGCACCGCCGCCACGGCCGCCGCCGCGAAGATCGGGCGGGCCAGCCGGTGGAAGCTCCGGCCGCCGGCCTGCGCCGCCACGATCTCGGCGTGCCGGCTCATGGCGCCCAGGGTGAAGACGGTGGCGAAGAAGACCGATGCCGGCATCACCTCGGCGACTTCCGCGGGCAGCGTGTAGGCGTAGCTGATGAGGATCTCGGGGAGGGTCAGGCCCCGGTTGAGCAGCTTGCGCACGTTGTCGGTGATCGTGATCAGGATCGACACCACGGGGAACCCGAAGGCCGTCAGGGCGAAGATCCGGATCCACGCGCGGAGCACGTAGCGGTCGAGCAGGGTCATGCGCGCCGCCGCCAGCGGCTCACCCGCCGCCGCACCAGGTCCACGAGTTCCGCCGCGTCACCGCCCCGCGTGGAGCCGAGTTCGCGGTTGACCCGGAGCAGGCCGAACAGGCCGAGCAGGGCGAAGATCACGTTCGGCGCCCACATCACCACGGCCGGGGGCACGAGTCCCGCGTCCGCCAGCGGCTCCCCCGCGGTGAGGCTGATGTAGTACAGCGCGAAGATGCCGAGTCCGCCGCCGAGGACCAGCCCCATGCCCCCGCGCGGAAACCGCAGCGCCAGCGGGATGCCGACCAGCACGAAGACCATGCAGGCCACCGTGATGGCGTACTTCTTGTGGACCTCCACGAGGTAACCGTCGGCGGTGCGGGTGGCGGTCCGGATGCCCTCCGCGGTGTTGGCCACATCCACCCAGGAGGTGAGCGTCACCAGGCGCGGCTCGCCGTTCCCGGCGGGACTCGTAACTTGGTTGCCGGAGGGAAGGACGGGTCGGACGGGGGTGGTGTCCGCGCCGACGGTCTTGATGCGTCGTTTGAGGAACTCCCGCTTGGCGCCAGGCGCCTGGGCGGGTTGCTGTGCGGGTCGCTGCGCGTCCGCCGTCTCCGGAAGGAGGCTCCTGCCGGCCGCCTTGAACCAGCCGCACCAGGGCGGGCGGCGGTAGGTGGAGGAGTCCCGGGGCGTCAGGGGCGCGGGCGGCAGGGCGAGCAGGGCCCGCAGGTCTCCCTCGCGCTGTGCCGCCCGCTGGCGCTCGAACTCGCGGATCGCCGCGGACGTGTCGCCGACCACCACGAGCATCTCGCAGGTCGTCATTTCCCGGTCGCTCTTGGGCACATCCGCGCCGGTGCGCTGCAATTCGTTGCCCACGCTCCGCACCCGGAGGGTGTTCGTGGTGAAGTAGGTGAGCTGCAGCAATCCGGGATCGGCGCCCTTGAACTGCAGGATGGAGCCGGCGTGGAGCGTCAGGTAGAGGTCCACCTGGTTGGCCTCGAACCCCATGCGCCCGCTGTCGGCGTAGATGACCTGCCGGCCCTGCTGTCCCGACATGTCATAGATGGTGACGTCCCGCAGCCGTCCGCTCGCCGGGTCGATGCGTCCGGCACGCAGGTACAACTGCGAGGGCGGAACCTCGTTCAGCGCCTGTTCGCGGAGCTCCAGCGTGGGCCGTTTGCGGCCGATGTCGAAAATGAGGGCCTTGAGGCGGAGGTTCGCCGCGGGCAATCCCTGGTCCACGAAGACGAAATCCGCGGCCGTGAGGAGCAGCGCCGCCGCGAAGACCGGACGGAGCAGCTGTCCGATCGAGATCCCGCTGGCGCGCATGGCCGTGATTTCATTCCCGGCCGCGAGCGTGCTGAAGGCGTAGAGGACCGCCAGCAGCACGGCCATCGGCAGCGTCATCGCGATGATGAAGGGGAGGCTGAGCAGGAACACCTCCCCGATGACGGTCCAGGGGAGGCCCTTCCCGACCAGGGCGCCGAAACGCTTGGCGAGCTGGTTGAGCAGCATGATGCTGGTCAGGGCGGCCAGCGCGAAGACGAAGGGCGCCGCCAGTTGCCGCAGGAGGTACCGGCTGAGGAGGCGCACGGTCAGGCCGGCCGGTTGAACGGCATTTTTTCGGGCGCTATATTGCCGAGGTTCCTCTCCACTATCGCCTCTCTTCTCCCGGACACGCGTGGCCCGTCTTGCCGTCGTCCTCGGGTGCCTGCTGTCGCTTCTGCCGTCCCTCGTGGCCGCCCAGGCCCCGTCCGGGGACGTCGGCGTGCGGGTGTCCTTCAATGTACCGCTGCCGACGCTGCAGCAGCCGCCGGCGGCGCGGGCAGCATGGCTGGGTGCACCGAGCGTCAGCCCGGCCGAGGCGGGGCAGCGATGGCAGGACCAGCTCGATGGGCGCCTCGCCCAGGAGCGGATACGCTGGGCGTCGACCCGGCGGCTGGCGGCGCTCTACGGAACCAACAATCTTCAGGTGCAGCTCAGCGAGGCCGATCAGGCCGAGCGGAAGTCGCTCCTCGGGATTCCCTCGAAATACGCCGATCTCAGTATCGACGGCTCGGCCTTCCTGGAACTCCGCACCGACCGCCTGAAGAACCTCACCTGCACGCCGGCCCAGCTGCTCGACCAGAATTCGGGGTGCCGCGGTGGCTTCAAGGCGCCGCGGCTCGACAACGAGTTCAACGCGAAGGTGGGCGGGGTCATCGGGAGCCGGCTGCACATCAATGTCGACTACGACTCCCGCAACGAGTTCAACGCCAACAACGACCTCCAAGTGTACTACGAGGGGCTGCAGGACGAAATCCTGCAGCGGGTCGAAATCGGCACCGTCTCCTTCCGTACGCCACCCTCGCGCTTCCTCACGGCGGCGATTCCCGCCAACAACTTCGGCATCAACGCGACGCTCGAATTCGGGGCCTTCACCCTGCAGGGGATGATGGCCACGCAGGAAGGCAGCGTGGTCGGGGAGCGGGTGTACACGGTGGGCGGTACCACCAGCGAGCCCCAGGACCGGCTGGTCCGGGACGTCGACTTCGAGTCCGGGCGGTTCTTCTGGGCGGTCGATCCGGTGACCCTCCCGAACTACCCGTTTGTGGACGTCCTGAACCTCGACGCCGTGGCCATTCCCGCCGCGCTCCAGCCGGCCGATGCGCAGGTGCGCGTCTATCGCTATCGCACGGGAGTCGGCAGCGGGCTCAACCCGAACCTGGGCGGCATTTCCGCCATCGGCTTCCGGCCCGACGGGCCGGAACGGGTGGACGGCACATGGCAACTGCTCCTGCAGGGCGAGGACTACTACCTCGACCCTTCCGCGCTCTGGTTCGCCCTGGCCACCAAGCTCGACCAGAACGACTACCTGGCCGTGAGCTACGTGACCATCGACGGGACCCGGGTCGGCACGTTTCCCGCGGTGGACAACCCGTCCGTCACGGACAGCGTGCTGCTCGTGGCCGTCCCGCTGCAGGGACCCACGCAGCAGACCTTCCGCCACGAGCTGCGCAATGTCTACCGGGTGTCCGGTACCGACCTGGACAAGCCCTCCCTCAAGGTGTCCGTGACGCTCAACCAGTCGGAGCGGCCGAGCAACGATGATGCGCCGACCTACCTGGCCTTCTTCGGGCTGGCGATCCCGCCCGATCCGCACGTCTTCGACGTGGACAACCGGATCTTCCCGAGGCTCCGCGATCCGGGCGCCAACCTGGTCCTGCGTGAATCCTACATCGCGTACCCGACCCTCCAGCCCTTCATCGATCCGCGGCTCGCGCCGAACGAGCGTGCCGATTCGGTGTATACCTCGCCGGCGTACCTCATCCTGACGCCGCAGGGCCCGCCGTCGCGGTTCCAGATGCGCCTCCAGTACAACGCCGCCGGCGGAACCGACGCCGGCAGCCTGAACCTCAACGCCCTCCAGATCCGGCGCGGGTCCGAGCAGCTGATCGCGGGCGGACGCGTCCTGGAGCGCGGCGTCGACTATGAGATCAATTACGATCTCGGCCAGGTGACGTTCCTGAATCCGGCGGCCCTGTTCCCCGTGGGCGGCGGCTCGGTCACCGCGCGGTTCGAGGAGCGCGGCATCTTCGCGGTGGCCCCGACGTCCATTCTGGGCGGGACGCTGTCGTATTCGTTGGGCGAAGTCGGTTCGGTGAACCTCGTGGGGATCTACCAGAAGGAACAATCGGTGTTCACCCGGCCGACGCTGGGCTTCGAGCCGACCTCCAATCTCCTCACGGGCGTGACGACCGCGCTGCGCTTCGATCCGTCGGGCGTCACCCGCTTCTTCGATCAGCTCTCGCCCCAGTCGGTCACCGCCCCCTCGCGCCTCGACATCCGGGCCGAGTACGGCGTCACGCATCCGGATCCCAATCTCCTCGGTCAGGCCTACCTCGAAGACTTCGAGGGCGAATCGTTCATCCCCGTGACGCTGCTCACCTCGCGGTGGGCCTACGGCAGCGTCCCGCAGTCGCCGGTCGGCGTGGAAGCGCTGGGCTTCGCGAGCGGATTCGATTCCACCTGGGCAGTGCAGATGAGCTGGCAGAACCTGATTCCCGCCTGCTCCGGCTGCCCGCCGGTCGAGCTGGTCCCGCAGGACATCGACCCGACCATCATCACCAACGGGCAGGGCAGCGTGAACGAGACGGTGCTCTACCTCACCTTCCATGCCGACACCGCCGGCGGGATGGTCCAGACCAACAACTCCTCCCTCTGGAGCCAGCCTCCCAGGCCGCTGACCCCGCGCTGGCGCTCGCTGGTCACGCCGCTGTCCCAGAGCGGCATCGACCTGTCGCGCTCGGAGTACCTCGAGTTCTGGGTGTTCCAGGGTGGGGAAAAGTCCGTGGACTCGGCCGGGGTCCAGCTCATCGTCGACCTGGGGTCCGTCAACGAGGACGCCATGGCCGTCACGCCGGACAGCCTGACGGTCACCGGATCCGACTCGCTCTACACCGGGCGGCATTACGCTGGCGTGGGCGTGCTGGACAGCGAGCGGCAGACCACCGGCATCTTCAATGCCTCGACCGACGACATCGGCATCCTGCTCGACCGGATCGACTCGCTCAACGTCAATGGCACATTCCAGTCCGACGTCCAGACCTGCGCCGACCTCCTCACCGAAACGGTGGTCATCTATCCCTGGGGCGACCTGAGCAGCCGGTGCACGGTGGGCAACGGGTTCCTCGATACCGAGGACCTGAACGGCGACAACCGGTTGAACGCCCAGGGGTCCAACGACAATGTGCTCCGGTGGGTGCTCACCCCCAACGAACTCTCGCAGTACTACGTCCGCACCGGTGCCACCGTCACCAATGCCCAGGGCCAGACCTCGACCTGGACCCTCTACCGCCTTCCGATGCAGCTTCCGGCGGAATCGATCGGGACCCCGAACCTGCGGCTCATCCAGAACATGCGCATCACGGTGGTGGCCCCGGACGTCCCCGAGCCGGACGTCGTGGCCCGCTTCGCGCTGGCGCGCATGCGGTTTGTCGGCGCTCCCTGGGTGCGGCGGGCCGACACGCCGCTCATCGGGATCAGCGGGTCGGTGGCGAGCCCCACCGGCACCATGGCCGCCGCGGTCATCTCGACCGAGGACGTGGCATTGGGCTACACCTCGCCCCCGGGCGTCGCCAACGAGCCCGCGCGGAACGACAATGGCCAGTCGGTCAAGGGGCTCCAGATCAACGAGAAGTCCCTCCGGGTCGTGGCGACCTCGCTGGATCTCGGGGAACGTGCCGAGGCGTACCAGCGGTTTCCCTCGGGCCCCCAGAACCTGCTGAAGTACGAGCAGGTGCGGGTCTGGTTCCGCGGGGCAGGCGACGGCTGGGCCAGCGGGGATCTCGCCGCGTTCTTCAAGATCGGGAGCGACGACGAAAACTTCTACCTGTACCTCGTCCCGGCGAGCAGTACCGACTGGCTCCCCGAGGCCCAGATCAGCATCCCGATCTGGCGGCAGCTGCGGGCGGAGATCGAGCAGCGCTGGCTGGAAGGCCTCCCGCCGGATGGTGCGGCCGCGTGCGGCATCGGCGATCCGCTGGCCTACGTGGCCTGCCAGGGGCCATACATCGTGCAGGTGGCGGATCCCGGCGTCACGCCCCCGAACCTGGCCGCTGCCCAGGAACTGTCGGCGGGTATCTATCGGGTGGCGGACACCGAGGTGCTCTCCACGGTCGAACTGTGGGTGGACGACATTCGCCTCGACAATCCGATCACCGATGCCGGGGCCTCGTTCGCCATGGATGCGCGGCTGCAGGCGGCCGACGTGGCGGACTTTTCCGTCAATTACGTGCGGCAGAACGGTCTCTACCAGCAGATCGGGCGGGACCCCACGTACCGGACGACCGGGGCCCTGGTCCTCGGCACCAATCTCCGCGTGGACCGGTTCCTGCCGGCGTCGCTCGGCCTCGCCATCCCGTTCTCGATCGGGTATACCCGCACCAACGTCGATCCCATCCTCATCGGTGGCACGGACATCCTCGCCGCGGACATCGCCAACCTCCGCCAGCCGTTCGGCTCCACCACGCAATACAATTTCGGCCTTCGCCGGACGAAGCGGGGCACCACGTTCCTCGAGCAGGGACTCCTCGATCCGCTCGCCTTCTCCGGGTCGGTCGTCACCGGGCAGCAGCAGACCGAGCTGTCCACGGCCACGACGTCGGCGACGGCCTTCAACCTGAACTACGCGCTCATCCTCAAGCGCACGGGCCCCCGGGTATCGCTCGGCGGCGTGGTGGACGGACTGCCCGACTGGGTGGCGCAGAGCGAGGGCCTCACCGCGGCACGGACCACGCAGCTGGGGCTCTACCCCACCAACATCCGGTTCACCAGCCAGCTCACCCGCACCGAGAGCGATTTCACGGGGTACATCGTGCCCGTGACCCGGCCTGGGGACGCGGCCCGGCGGCCCGCCGTGTCGCTCTCCAACCTCTGGCGGAACGGCGGCGGGATCACCTGGCAGCCGATCGGCATGCTGACGCTGAGCGGCGACCTGTTCAGTACCCGCGACCTCCGCGACTACGACGACACCACGTCCATCGGCCGGCTCACGGACGCCTCGCGGAAGAGCCTGTTCGGGCTGGACGTGGGCGTGGAGCGGGACCGCAGCCTGGCGACGGCGATCAACCTCACGCCCCGCCTCACCTCCTGGCTGACCGGCCGATACGGGACGTCCAGCACGTTCGTCCTGTCGCGGAGCCTCACGAGCCGCGCGCCGATCCAGGAGTTCGGCGACAGCGGGGCCTACATCCTGCCCCAGACGCTGAACAACATCCGCACCCGCGAGATCGGGGTGACCCTCGACCCGGGCCGGGGCTTCCGGCAGATCGCCAAGGACTCCAGTGTCGGCGCCCGCACGTTGCGCGGGCTCCGGGTCATCGACCTGGTCTGGCAAACGTCCCTGCTCTCGACGTTCGACCTCGCGACCTTCAACCCGGATCTCGGGTACATGCTGGCGCGCGGGGGGCTGAACGACTTCCTCGTGCAGGAGGGGGATTCCGCCCTCAGCGCCGCCGAAACCTCCAACATCACGCTGCGCGGTGGCGCGGATCTCCCCTTTGGCATCACCGCGGGACTCTCGTATTCTTCCTCGGACATCGACCGATACACCCGGGTGAGCAACGGGTACCTGCTCTCCAAGGTCACGCTGCAGGAATGGCCCATCTTCCAGGCCCGGTGGACCCGGACCTTTCGCGGAGGCCCGCTCGCCGTGATCGGCATCTCGACCAACCTCCGCCAGCGCTCCGGGCGCACCGAGCTGCCGGCGGCTACCTCGAATGCCGTGTCGCTCACCGAGACCTCCACCTGGACCAACGACCTCCAGCTGACCTTCCGGAACGGCGTGAATCTCTCCATGGGCTACGGGACCTCGGCGGACACGCGCACCAGCAACGGGACCACGACCAACGGTGATGGGCAGGACATCTCGGCAAACCTGGTCTACGTCTTCAAGCTTCCCGGCAGCCTCAGCAGCGCGCGGAAACAGGTTCGGGTGTCCGTGAACGGGCTCTCGAGCAAGGCCACCTCGTGCCTCGACCTCCCGGACGAGGAGGGGTGCATCTCGGTCTCCGACGTGCGGCGCCAGACCCTGCGTGCGGGCGTCGACACCGATATCCTGACCATCCTGACGGGCGGCCTGCAGGCCGCGTACGTGCTCAACGATATCCGGCAGCTGAACCGGAAGACCGAACAGCTGACGCTCAGCCTTACCTTCCAGCTCTCGCTCTTCTCCGGAGACTACTGATGCGGGTTTCCCACGCGCTCGCCACGGCGGCCGCGCTCGCCCTGGCCTGCGGCACCGCGGGCCCGGCCCGGCCGTTCGACGGCCAGGCGGCCTACCGCGCGGTCGAGGCGCAGGTGGCGTTCGGCCCGCGGATTCCGGGCACCCCCGGGCACGCGGCCGAGGCGGCGTGGCTCGACAGCCTGCTCCGGCCGCTGGCCGACACCCTCGTCGTGCGGGCATGGACCCGTGTGGCGGCGCATGGCGATTCCCTCCCGATGCGCAATTTCGTGGCGCGCTTCAATCCCGCCGCTGCGGAGCGCATCCTGTTCCTGGCGCATTGGGACACCCGGCCGATGTCCGACGGTCCGAACAGCCGGGACAGCGCCGCCGCCGTGCCGGGGGCCAATGATGGCGCGTCGGGCACGGCGGTCCTCCTCGGCGTGGCCTCTGCGCTGCGCGCGTCACCGCCCGGCGTCGGCGTGGACCTGCTGTTCGTGGACGGAGAGGACTACGGGGTGTTCGCGGCGGAGTCCGACGTGCTCATCGGGTCGAAATACTACGCCGCCCACCTGCCGCCCGGGCCGATGCCGCTCTACGCCGTGCTGTTCGACATGGTGGGCGACCGTGACCTCCAGATCTACCAGGAGGGCAACTCGCTGACGGGCGCGCCCGAGGTGGTCGGGCTGGTCTGGAAGGTCGCCGCCAAGGCGGGGTACGGCAGCGTGTTCGTGTCCACGCCGCGGCACACCCTCACCGACGACCACGTGTCGCTGCAGGCGCGCGGCATTCGCGCCATCGACGTGGTGGACTTCGACTACCCCTACTGGCACACCAAGGACGACACCCCCGACAAGGTCAGCGCGCAGAGCCTGGATGCGGTAGGCGAGGTGGCGCTGGCGCTGGTGGCCAACGCCGAGCGCTAGGGCCCGCCTCGCGGCGAACGGCTCCTCGGGGCGGTGGGGAGGTGTCCGGGCTCGGCGGGCGGCCCGACATTCTCCCGGGCATGGAACCCGCCGAACGCCGGGCGATACTCCTCCTGCTGCTGCTGGGGGTGGCGGGGCAGGGCATCCGGCTCCTGGCCGGCCGGCCAGGCGCCCCTCCCGGCGAGGTGGCCCTGATGCCGGCCGAACGCCGGGGGTCTCCCACGGCGCACCGGGACAGCGCCCTGGTGGCGGCCCGGCCCCTGGCGCCCGGCGAAACGATCGACCCCGATCAGGCCTCTCTCCAGGATCTGCTCCGGCTTCCGCGGGTCGGCCCCGGCCTCGCCCGGGCCATCCTGGCCGATCGCGGGGCCAAGGGCCCGTTCCGCGACCTCCAGGGGCTCGACAGGGTGCCCGGCATCGGCCCGAAGCTCCTGGGGGTCCTGGAGCCATATCTGCGCTTTCGAGGGGGGCCGGGCGGGGTGGTCGGCGGTGGGGCGGCACGGCCTGACTTGAACGCCATGACCGCCGCCGAACTGGAGGCGCTGCCCGGAATCGGACCCGCCCTGGCCGCCCGGATCGTGGCCTACCGCGAATCGCACGGCCACTTTGCGGACATCGGCGCGCTGGGTGCGGTCCCCGGCATCGGGCCGGCCCTGCTGGCCCGTCTCCGACCCCTCCTCAACGGACCTTAACATATTCCCTCGGCGCGAGTTAGCCTCCCCACCGATGCATGGATGCAATACATGGCACGGGAATGGCTACTCGCCCCACCGGCTACTCCCGTCCATTCCTCCTGACATCCAGACCCGAGGGGCAGTGCCAGCATGACGACCACGATGGCCGCCGACATCGAGCGGCTCGGTGACGTGCTCATTCGCGAAGGGTTGCTGACGCGCGCCAAGTGCGATCAGGCCCTCGCCGAACAGCGCTCGTCCGGCCATCGCCTCGGCTACGTGCTGGTCAAGCTCGGCCTGGTGGCGGAAATCGAGATCACGAAGATCCTCGCCCGGCAGCATCGGATGCCGGCCGTGGACCTCTCGCGGTTCGAGGTGGACCCCAAGATCCTCAAGCTGATCCCCGCCGACCTGGCCAACAAGCAGGTGGTGCTCCCGCTCAAGCGGGAAGGGCGGACGCTCACGGTGGCGATGGCGGACCCGACCAACATGGGGCTGGTCGAGGACTTGAAGTTCATCACCCGCTACGACGTCTTCCCGGTGCTGGCCGGCGAGTACACGCTGCGCGGCCTCATCGAGCGCTACTACCAGACCAACGACCAGCAGCTGCAGGACATCCTGAAGGACATGGAGGGGCAGGGCGAGGACGTCGAGATCGTCGCCGAGCTCGAGGACGAGGCGGCCACGCAGGCCCAGATCGACGACGCGCCGGTGGTGAAGCTGATCAACGGCCTCCTGACCGACGCAGTCCGGCGGGGCGCCAGCGACATCCACATCGAGCCCTTCGAGTTCGAGCTCCGGGTGCGCTACCGCATCGACGGCGCGCTGCTCGAGGTCATGAAGCCGCCGCTCAAGATGAAGGCCGCGCTGACCTCGCGCATCAAGATCCTGTCGCAGCTCAACATCGCCGAGCGGCGGGTGCCCCAGGACGGCCGCCTGAAGCTCAAGATGGGCAACCGGGTCATCGACTTCCGCGTCTCGGTGCTGCCGGTGCTCTTCGGCGAGAAGATCGTGCTCCGTATTCTCGACAAGGGCAACCTGACGCTCGACCTCTCCAAGTTCGGGTTCGAGAAGAAGGCGGAAGACGACCTGATGTCGGCCATCCTGAACCCCTACGGCATGGTGCTGGTCACGGGACCGACGGGATCGGGCAAGACGACCACCCTGTACTCCGCGCTGTCGCGGATCAACACGATGGAAGTCAACATCATGACGGCCGAGGACCCGGTCGAATACAACCTGATGGGCATCAACCAGGTCCTGGTGCGCAACGAAATCGGGCTGACCTTCGCCGCGGCGCTGAAGGCGTTCCTGCGGCAGGACCCGAACATCATCATGATCGGCGAAATTCGAGACCTCGAGACGGGCAGCATCGCCATCAAGGCGGCGCTCACGGGCCACCTGGTCCTCTCCACGCTGCACACGAACGATGCGCCGAGCACCATCACCCGCATGATCGACATGGGCATCGAGGCGTTCAACGTGGCCAGCGCGGTCAACCTGGTGGTGGCGCAGCGGCTGGTGCGGCGGGTCTGCAAGGACTGCGCGGCCCCGGCCACCTACAAGCCCGAGGAAATCAAGTCCCTCGGCCTGACGCCGGAGCAGGGGAAGAAGATGCCGTTCATGCGCGGCGCCGGCTGCGACGTGTGCAGCGGCACCGGGTACAAGGGCCGCGCCGGCCTGTACGAGGTGATGGCGCTCTCCCCCGAGCTCCGGCGGATGATCCTCCGCGGCGCCTCGGTGGCGGACATCCAGGCGATGGCGGTCAAGGAAGGGATGCTCACCCTGCGGATGGACGGCCTCAAGAAGATCGAGCGCGGGGTCACGACACTCGAAGAAGTGGTGAAGGAGACGGCGGCATGAGCGTGAACCTGCGAGCCCTGCTGGAGGAGATGATCGAGCGGGAGGCCTCCGACCTGCACATCACGGCCGGCGAGTGCCCGAAGATCCGCATCGACGGCGACATCACCAACAGCATGACCACCTACGTGATGTCCCCCAAGGACACGCTGCAGCTGGCCTATTCCGTCCTGACGGAAAACCAGAAGAAGCGGTTCGAGACCGAGGACGAGCTGGACTTCTCCTTCGGCATCCAGAACCTCGCCCGCTTCCGCGGCAACTGCTTCAAGCAGCGGGGCTGCGTGGGCATGGTCATCCGGATGATCCCGTTCAGCCTGAAGACCTTCGAGGACCTCGGCCTGCCGCCGATCCTCGCCAAGCTGGCGGAGCGGCCCCGCGGCCTCGTGCTGGTGACCGGGCCCACGGGCTCCGGCAAGAGCACCACGCTCGCGGCCATGATCGACAAGATCAACAAGGAGCGGAAGGGTCATATCATCACGGTGGAAGACCCGATCGAGTTCATCCACCGCCACCAGTCGTGCATCGTCAACCAGCGCGAAGTGGGCACCGACACCAAGTCGTTCTCCACCGCGCTCAAGTACGCGCTCCGGGAAGACCCCGACGTGATCCTGGTCGGCGAAATGCGCGACCTGGACACCATCGCCTCGGCGCTCACCATCGCCGAGACGGGGCACCTGGCCCTCGCCACGCTGCACACCAACTCGGCGGCCGAGTCAATCAACCGCATCATCGACGTCTTCCCGTCGAACCAGCAGCAGCAGGTCCGGGCCCAGCTGGCCTTCGTGCTGGAGGGCGTGGTGACCCAGACGCTCCTCCCGCGCGCCAAGGGCCGGGGCCGCGCGATGGCGTGCGAGATCATGGTGGCCACACCGGCCATCCGGGCGCTCATCCGCGACGACAAGGTGCACCAGATCCAGAGCGCGCTGCAGTCGGGCAAGAAGCACGGCATGCAGACGATGAACGACGCGCTCTACCAGCTGTACATCTCGCGCGAGGTGGTGCGGGACGAGTGCCTCCGCGTGTCCGGGGATCCGAACGAGTTCCTCCGGATGATCGGCGAGAAGCCGCTGGAAGAGCAGGAAATGGGCACGATGGACAGCAAGAGCGGCAAGCCCGCGCTGCGCCGCTAACGTTCAGAGGAGACTGACCGATGCCGCTCTTCGAATACACGGCGAAAAACGCCACGAACGGCCAGATCATGAAGGGCCAGATGCAGGCCCAGACCCGCGACGAGGTCGTGGGCCACATCCGGAAGAACCGGATGATCCTGGTCAGCATCCGCGAAGCGCCGAAGCAGATGAAGTTCAGCCTCGGGCAGCCCGGCATCAAGACCCGGGACGTCGTCATCTTCACCCGGCAGTTCGCCACGATGATCAACTCGGGCCTGCCGCTGGTGCAGTCGCTGTCGATCCTCGCCGCGCAGACCGAGAACAAGGCGCTCAAGGAAGTGACCAAGCAGGTGGTGTTCGACGTCGAGGCCGGCAACACCCTGGCCGACGCCTTCAGCCGCCACCCCAAGGCGTTCTCCGGGCTGTTCGTGAACATGGTGGCCGCCGGCGAGGCGGGCGGCATCCTGGACACGATCCTGCTCCGCCTGGCCACCTTCCTGGAAAAGAACGACGCCCTGGTCCGCAAGGTGAAGAGCGCGATGATCTACCCGGCGGTCATCATGAGCGTGGCCGCCATCGCCATCACGGTGCTCCTCATCTTCGTCATCCCGGTGTTCCAGAGCATGTTCGCGTCGGTCAACATGGAACTGCCGCTCCCGACCCGCGTCGTGATCGGCATGTCCGAGTTCCTGATCGGCTACTGGTGGGCCATCCTCGGCGCCATCATCGGGACGGTCTTCCTCATCCGGCAGTACTACGCCACGCCGGACGGGCACCGGAACATCGACCGCATGATGATCAACTCCCCGGTCCTGGGCGACGTGATCCGCAAGTCCGCGGTGTCGCGCTTCACCCGGACGCTGGGGACGCTCATCAGCTCCGGCGTGTCGATCCTGGACGGGCTGGAGATCACCGCCAAGACCGCGGGCAATCGCGTCATTCACGACGCGGTGATGGAATCGCGGAATTCGATCGCCGGCGGCGAAACGATCGCCGCACCGCTCGAACGCTCCAAGGTGTTTCCGCCCATGGTCATCTCGATGATCGCCGTCGGCGAGCAGACCGGCGGCCTGGACGAGATGCTCTCGAAGATCGCCGACTTCTACGACGAGGAAGTGGACGTCGCGGTGGGCGCGCTCCTGAGCCTCATGGAACCGGTCATGATCGTCGTGCTGGGTGTCGTGGTCGGCGGCATGGTCGTCGCCATGTACCTCCCGATCTTCGACATGATGAACGCGATTCAGTAAGGGGCGGGCTTCCGAATCTTCCCGCGGGGGCGCATCGTAGAGGGTGCGCCCCCTTTCCTTTGGAGCCCCGAATGTTCCGACCGCTCGTCCTGGCCGTCAGCCTCTTCCTGCCGGCCGCGCTCGCCGCCCAGCAACCGGCCCCCGCCGCCCCGGTGCCGCCACCGCCCCAGCCGGCCTACGCCGCGGATTCCGCCGCCATCCGCCAGGTCGTGACCCGGCTGTTCGACGGCATGCGGGCCCGGGACACCGCCACCATGCGCACGCTGTTCCACGAGCCGGTGGCCATGCGCAGCGTCGCGTACCGGCAGGGCAAGGCGGTCGTCGAAGCCGATGGCCTCGAGGACTGGTTCGGCGGCCTGGCCAGCGCCCCGGCCGGGCTCCTGCTCGACGAGCGCCTCGGTCCTCCCGAGATCCGCGTGGACGGGAACCTGGCGAACGTGTGGGTCTACTACGAGTTCTACGCCGGGGACAAGTTCTCGCACTGCGGCGTGGACAATTTCCAGCTGGGCCGCACCGAGGCGGGCTGGAAGATCATCCTGCTCGCGGACAGCCGCCGGCGGCAGGGCTGCTCCATGTCGCTGGGCAAGCCGTGACCGGCTCGGCGCGGCAGGCGGCGTTCGCGCTCCTCGCGGCCGCCGTCCTCGCGCCGCCCCCGCTCACCGCCCAG
>DAOMFQ010000017.1:0-17540 GCA_035429905.1 Gemmatimonadales bacterium | reverse complement strand
ACGCGATGGTGTCGAAGTCGCCGTAGAAGTGCAGGTACTTGACCAGCAGCGCCTCCACCACCGGATCGGCGTCGACCGCCTGGATGGCCGCTACCAGTTCCTTCGCGCCCTTCTCGTGGAGGACTTCGTCGCCCTGGATGTAGATGCCCCAGGGGTGGACGCATGCCCGCATGGCACGAAGGGTCTCGTCGCTCAGCATCCAGTTCTTGCGGGAGACGTCCCAGACGCCTTCGATGATGCGGATCTTGGGATCCTGAATGGACTTGATGAGGTCGAGGGTGCCATCGTCCGACGGCCCGACGTTGACCACCACCTCGTCGCAGACGGGGAGCAGCGACCGGATGCTCGCCTCGATGGGGAAGTCGTGCCTGACGGCGTTCTTGATGATGGTGAAGCCCGACACCTTGACCATGGAGCGCACCCGGCGGCGTTGTGAGAGGCCGGAAATCTAGTCCGTCGGAGGGTCGAATTCCACCGCGTCAGGCACGCCGGCCGGCCTCCCGCACCACCTCCAGGAGCCGTTTCAGCCGGTGCATGTAGGTGTGCTCGCCGAGCAGGCGTTCCCGTCCGGCCTTCGCGACCGCCTCCGCGGCCGTGGGGTCCTGCAACGCGGCCTCGACCAGGGCGCGCATTTCCTCCACCGAGCGGTACACCAGCAGTTCCTCCCGGTCGGTGAAGTGCCGCGCGAGGTCGCCGCGGAAGTCCACCACCTGGGGCACCCCGATCGCCGCGATCTCGAACGTGCGCTGGTTCACGCCCCGCTCGATGACCGCGGGCTCGGCATCCGCCGACCGGTGGATGTTGAGCGCCACCGACGCGCCCGCGTACGCGCGCACGAAGTTCTCGGTGTCGAGCTGCTCGCCGCGGCAGTAGTCCCGCAGGGAGGTGCGCCGCCAGCCCGGCCCCCACAGCGCCAGCCCGAACTCCACCAGCTCCGCGAGATGCCGCTCACGCCTGGGCGTCGCGGTGCCGGCAAAGACGACGTTGGCGCGGTACTGGTCGCGGGATCGCATCGGCTTGTAGACCGACGGGTCCGCGGCGAGCGGGAGGTAGTGCACCGGCCGGTCGAGCTGGCGGCTCAGTTCGTCCACGACGTCGGTTCCCGCCGCGAAGACCATGTCGTACGCCGGCAGGGCGTGCTGCACGATGGCGAGGCCGTGCAGGTCGTCGGGGACCCAGTTGACCCAGGTGCCCGGGTGGTCCTTCCGGAGCGTGGTGATGGCCTGGGCGGACAGCGCCTCCCCGCGCACGACGAGCACCACGTCGGGCGCCACCACCTCCAGCTGCCGGTCGAGCCGGCTCACCAGGTCGCCACCGCGAAGGCGGTTCAGGAGGCCGGGCCGGGCGTTGAGGTCGAACCGGGTGACCGTCTGCCCGTGTCGCTCGAGCGCCCGCTCCCGGTGCGCGGCGTGCGCGTTCAGGGCGTCGTCGTAAGCGGCCACCACGAGGACGCGCGTCACGTCACGGGCTCCGGGTCCCGGAACTGCATGTCGTGGAGCCGCCGGTAGAGTCCGTCCTTCAGGATCAGGTCGGCGTGCGTGCCGTGCTCCACCACCCGCCCGCGCTCCAGGACCAGGATCTGGTCGGCGTGGCGCACCGTGGCCAACCGGTGCGCGATGACCAGCACGGTCCGGTCGCGCATCAGCCGTTCGATGGCCTCCTGCACCAAGCGCTCCGACTCGGTGTCCAGCGAGCTGGTGGCCTCGTCGAGAATGAGGATCGGTGGATCGCGGAGCAGCGCCCGCGCGATGCTGATCCGCTGCCGCTGCCCGCCCGACAGCCGGGTACCGCGCTCGCCCAGCAGGGTGTCGTAACCGGCAGGCAACTCCGCGATGAACTCCGCGGCGTTGGCGGCCCGGGCGGCGGCCTCCACCTGCGTCCGCGTGGCCTCGGGCGAACCGAATGCGATGTTGGCCTGTACTGTGTCGTTGAGCAGCACGGTGTCCTGGCTCACCACCCCCAGCAGCGCGCGCAGGGAGGCCCGCTGGATGTCGCCGAGCGGCACCCCATCCAGGAAGATCCGGCCGCGTTCCGGCTCCTGGAACCTGGGCACCAGGTCCACCAGCGTCGACTTGCCCGCCCCCGACGGCCCGACGATGGCCAGCACCTGCCCCTTGGCCACGCGGAACGAGACATCCGTCAGGACCGGCGTGTCGGTCCCGTACCGGAAGGACACCCGGTCGAACACGATGTCGCGCGTGAACCTCGCCGGCACGGCCCCGGGCGCGTCCACCTCCGACACCGGTTCGTCGAGCATCCCATAGACCCGCTCCGCACTCGCCATGGCCACCGCCATCGACGCGGGGTACTGCGAGAGCGACTTGATCGGCGGCATCAGCTGCAGCGAGGCGACCAGGAAGGCGATCGCGGCCTCGGGGGTGAGCGGCACGCCGCCGACCAGCGCCGGCTGCGTGGCGGCGGCGATGATCAGGATGATGAGCAGCCCGCCGAAGACCTCGCTCATCGGGGTGGTCAGCGAGCTGTAGCGCTGCGTCCGCAGCACCTTCTTGCGATAACTGGTGAGCTGGGCCGCGAGACGGCCGAGCTGCCGCTCCTCCTCGCCGAAGGCGCGGATCAGCTTCACGGCCCCGACCTGCTCCGCCAGCATCGAGGTGATGGCCGCCCGGTCCTGGATCCGCGCCCGCGAGTGCCGGCGGAGCCGTACCAGCACGAAGCGCAGGCCCAGCACCAGGAGTGGCGCCGTGGTCAGCGTGAGCAGCATGAGCCGGCCGCTGATCTGGCTCATCAGGATCAGCACGGTCGTGATCTTGACGATGCTCTGGAACAGCTTGATGAGCGCCGCGGTCACCACATCCTTGACCGCGTCCACCTCGCTGGTGACGGTGGAAAGGATCTGGCCCTGGCGGGTTCGCTGGAAGTAACCGAGGTCGAGCTTCAGGAGGTGCTGGAACAATGCGGTCCGAAGATCGCGGACCAGCCCCTCCTGGACCGCCACCTGCAGCTGCGCCGTGATGTACGAGAAGACGTTCCGGAGGATGAGGCCGGCCACCAGGATGCCGAGCAGCCGGGCCACCGCCACGCCGGTGGGCACGCCGGTGATGACCGGGCCCAGGAACCAGTCGATGAAGCGGGTGAGCGCCGCCGAACCCGACGCGCCCAGCTGCCCGGTGGTGCCGAACAGCAGCCGGAGCAGTGGAATCAGCACGACCACCGTGGTCCCGTCGAGCAGCGACGACAGCATCGAGGTGACCATGCCGAGTGCCAACAGCGGGCGGTAGGGCCGCACCTGCCGGAGGAGCCGGAGTTCCGTCCGCACGCCTACGACCGCCTCGGCGTGAGCAGGGTGATCGGGAGGACCACCTCTTCGGGCGAGACGCCGCCGTGGAGGAACGCGCCGCGGTAGCGAGCCTGGTACTCGCGCAGCTTGGTCGGGTACACGAAGAACCGGTCGCCGGTGGCGAGCAGGAGCCGGGTCCCCGGCGTGCGGAGGGGCAGGCCGAAGCGCTCGAGATCCTCGACCACCAGCGCCGCGTCGGCATCCTCCGCCCGGAGATCCTCGCCGAACTTGTACCGCAGGTGGCTGGTGGTGTCGCGCCGGGCGAAGACCGTGGCCGGCGTGTGACAGTGGATCGAGCCATGGTCGGTGGTGAGCAGCACCGGCACGTTGCGCCGCTCCGCCTCGCGGAGCGCGTCCCACAGGGGCGAGCGCTCGAACCATGTCCGGGTCAGGCTCCGGAGTGCCTGCGTGTCTCGTGCCACCTCGAAGAGCGTCGAGTTCTCGGTGCGCCCGTGCGTGAGCTGGTCGATGAAGTTGAACACCAGCGCGGTGACCCCATCCTGCGCCAGGTGGGCCGGCAGGCGGCGCAGCAGCCCCTCGCCGTCGGCCGCGGTGAACACCTTTTCGTAGCGCACCGGCACGTGGCGCCCGGTCAGCGTCTGCAGGTGCTCCTCCAGGAGCTCCTGCTCGTGCGCGTTGAGGCCCGCCTCCTCCTCGGTGCGCCACCACTCGGGGTGCCGGGCCGCGAGCTCGTTCGGGAAGAGCCCGCTGAAGATGGCGTTGCGCGCGTACGGGGTGGCCGTGGGGAGGATCGAGAAGTAATGCGCCGTCTCGATGTCGAACCGGGTGGCCACCAGCGGGCGGATCATGGCCCACTGATCCAGCCGGAGGCAATCCACCACCACCAGGAGCGCCTTGCCGTGGGCATCCAGCGTGGGGCGGACGAACTCGGCCACGATGTCCACCGACAGCGCCGGGCGGTCCTCCTCCGAGCCGTCCAGCCAGGCGCCGTAGTGGCGGCCAAGGAACTTCGCGAAATCGGCGCGGAGGGAGTCCTGCAGCGTGCGAAGCGCGTCCTGCAGGCCGGGTTCGTCGGCGCGCCCGAGCCGGACCTCCCACTCCGCCAGTTCGACGATCAGCTCGACCCACTCGCGCCAGGCCATCGCCTGGCCCCGTCGGGTGTCGAGCTCGCGGAAGCGGGTGGCGAAGTCGCGCGAGAGGCGCTGCTGCCGGATCCGGTCGCCCTCAAGGAGCCGGGTGACGACCGACAGGATCTGGCGGGGATTGACCGGCTTGATGAGGTAGTCGCTGATCTCGGCGCCGATGGCGTCCTTGAGCGTCTCCTGCTCCTCGCTCTTGGTCACCATGACCACGGGCATCGAGTGATCCACCGCGCGGATGGCCTGGAAGAGTTCGAGGCCCCGCCGGCCGGGCATCTGCTCGTCGAGCAGCACCACGCCGTAGGGCTGGCGCTGCAGCATGACCAGGGCGTCGTCGCCGTGGGGGGACTTGTCCACCGTGAAGCCGTGCTCCTCGAGAAACAGGATGTGGGACGTGAGGCTCTCGACCTCGTCGTCCACCCACAGGATGCTCTTGGGGCGCGGCATGCACCAAACCTAACCGCCGCGCGCGGCACGGCACAACGCGCTGGCGGCCTCCCACGGCGCGGCCTACATTCCCGCCGTGCCCCATTCCGGCCCCGGCGGCGCGCCCAGCATCCTCCTGGTGCGCTTCAGCTCCATCGGCGACATCCTCCTCACGACGCCGTTGATCCGTGCGCTCCGCGCGCGCCATCCCGGCGCGCGGATCGACGCGCTCACCAAGGCCGCCTTCGCGCCACTCCTGGCCGACAATCCGCATCTGACGGCGGTCCTGACGCCCGCGGAGGGGGAATCGCTCCCCTCCCTGGCGGGACGGCTCCGCGCGGCGCGCTACACCCACCGCCTGGACCTGCACGGCAGCCTCCGGAGCGGGCTCCTGCGACTGCTCCTTCCGGGCCGCTGGCACGGCTACTCCAAGCACAAGGTGGCGCGGGCGCTCCTGGTCCGGACCCGCAGAAACCACTACCCTGCCGCCACGCCGCCGGTGCCGGAGCGCTATTTCCAGGCGGCGGCCGGGCTCGACGTTCGCCCGGACGGCCACCCCCCGGAGTTCTTCCTGGCACCGTCCGCACTCGCCGAGGCCGACGCCTTTCTGGCGGCCGCGGGGCTCGATCCCGCCGACGGGCTCGTGGCATTGGCGCCCGGTGCCGCGCACGCCACCAAGCGCTGGCCGCTGGAACACTGGAAGGCGCTGGCCGCATCTCTCCGGCTTCAGGGGAGGCCGTTGGTCCTGGTCGGCGGACCGGAAGACGCTGCGGGGGCGGCGGAAGTCGCGGCGAGCGCCCCCGGAGCCGTGGTGGCCGCGGGGCGGTTCGGCCTGCAGGGCACCGGCGCCGTCCTGGCGCGTGCCCGGGCGCTCGTGTCGGGCGACACCGGCGTGATGCACATGGCCACCGGGGTCGGTACCCCGGTGCTGGCCCTCTTCGGGCCGACGGTCGAGGCCTTCGGGTTCTTTCCCTATCGTGGCCGCGCGCGAATCCTCCAGCGGGACCTCCCCTGCCGGCCCTGCAGCACCATGGGCGGCCCCGTGTGCCCCCTGGGCCATCACGACTGCCTGCGGGGTATCCTGCCGGCGGCGGTCCAGGCGGCCCTCACCGAGCTGGAGCGCGCGTGAGCGACGACGGACCGCTCTCCCGGGCCTGGGAGCCAGCCGCGGTGGCGCTGGCCGACCTCCTGGCCCGCACGGCACGCGGGCCACGCCGCGACGGGGTGTTCGCGCTCTGGCTCACCGTGCGGGTGGCCCTCGACCTCGGGCTGGCCCCTCCCCTCCCCGACCGCGCGCACCGCCGGCGGGTGAGCGCCCTCGAGCGACGGCTGGCGAGCCTGACCCTCCCCGCCCCGCTTCGCCGGGCGCTGACACCCGCCGTGTCCCAGCTTCAGCAGGGTGACCGCGCGGCGGCCGCGCTCGCCCTCAGCCAGCTCGTGGCCCCCGCGCGGGACACCCTCGGCGCCGAAGCCGGCGACGCGATTGCGCTGGCGGCCCGGGTGGCGCGAACTTCCGCCGCATGAAAGCCATCATCACCGCCGCCGGCCAGAGCAGCCGGCTCTGGGAAACGACCGGCCGGGAGCCCAAGACATTGCTCCCGTTCGGCGACCAGTCGATCCTGGCTGCCATCCTCGGCAACTTCGGCCGGATCGGCATCCGTGAGTTCGTGGTCGTCATCGGGTATCGCGGCGACCTCATCGCCCAGCACCTGCGCGACCACGAGAATTTCGGGATGGACGTCCAGCTGCTCGACAATCCCGAATGGCACCGCGGCAACGGCATCTCCGTGCTCCGGGCGCTCCGCCACCTCGCGCCCGAGGAGCCGGTCATCCTCTCGATGGCCGACCACGTGGTGAGCCCCGCCGCGCTCGCCGCGGTCCGCGACGGTCCCGCCGGCATGAACCTCCTGCTGGTGGATCCGCGGATCGACGAGTGCTTCGACCTCCCGGACGCCACGAAGGTCCGGCGCGAGGGCGACCGCATCGCCGAGATCGGGAAAGACCTGGCGGCGTACGACGTCCTCGACTGTGGCGTCTTCCGGCTGGACCAGCGCTTCCGCGCGGCGCTGGAGTCGGCGGTGGCACAGGGCAAGGAGGGGATCAGCGACGGGGTCCGGCAGCTGGTCGGCTCTGTCGGCTTTGGCACCGTCCCGATTCCGCCGGGCGCCGCGTGGCTCGACATCGACACCCCCGAGAGCTACCACCACGCCCTGACCCGGCGCGCCACCTTCGCCTGAGCGGGGACGCCGCATGGCCCGCATCCGCCTGCTCTTCAAGATCGGTTTCGTCTACCACAAGGCAGCCTTCGACCCGGTCATCGAGCAGTTCCTCCAGGATGACCGCTACGACGTGTTCTTCGCGCTCGACGAGGAGCGCATCCGCCGCTGGGGCGTCTTCAACGTGCCCTACCGCCCGCCGATCGTGGACCAATGGGTCCGCGAGGGCTACCGCTTCACCGCCGAGAAGCGTGGCTTCGACGTGGTCATCGCGGGCGATACCATCCGCGACGCCGCCGCGTACGGCCGCACGCTGCTCTGCTTCCTGAACCACGGCACCGGCATCAAGACCATTCTGTACCGCAACCTCGCCCAGCACCGCGACACGAAATACCAGATCTACGTCGAGGGCCGGTACCGCGAGGAGAAGATCCTGGAGTCGGGCCAGGTGGGGCGGAGCGAGGTGCGGGTGGTCGGGCTGCCGAAACTCGACGGAATCTTCCAGGGCCGGTACGCCGACCGCACTGGGTTTCTGTCGGCGCGCGGCCTCGACCCGGGCAAGCCCACGGTGCTCTTCGCGCCGACCTACAAGCCCACCTGCCTGTACGACGTGAAGGACGCCGTCTTCGAAGCGACCCGGGATCGTTGCAACCTGGTTGTCAAGCTCCACCATTACAGCTGGATGGGGAAATACGCGCCGCACGAGCAACACCGCATCTTCGAGCGGCGGGTCCGCGCGTACCCGCACGCGCGGCTGGTGCCGATGGAGGAATACAACATCGTGCCGTGGATGGCGGCGGCGGACACGCTGCTCAGCGAGGCGTCGAGCACCGTCTTCGACTTCCTCGCGCTGGGCAAGACGGGCATCATCTACGACCTCCCCGGCGACCGGCTGAAGCACAGCGACGGGATGCCGCTGCTCGGCGAGGACAACCGCGCCTTCCTCAAGGACGCCTTCGTCCACGTGGGGCGCCCCGACGACCTGGGCGACGCGGTGAGCCGCGCCCTCGCACCGACGGCGGCGATGCGTGTCGCACAGGACCGGGAGAGGGCGCACCTCTTCTTTGGTTTGGACGGACACGCGTCGGAGCGGATGAAGGCGTCGATCGAGGCGCTGCTCGCGGAGGGTGGACATGAAAACGCCCCGGAGGAGCCGGGGCGTTGACCATGGCCGGGCGATGCGCTGCCCGCGTTATCCGCCAGCCTTCGTGGAGTCGGCGGCGGTGGAAATGACGGCGCCATTGATCTGGATCATGGAGCCCGGGGCGCCGTCGGTCCGCGTGATCCGGATCCAGATCGGGGGCCCTTCGCGGGTGGCGTAGAGCACCGCCGCACCGGTGGCGTCCACCACGTCGCTCTGCAGCGTCCACCCGCCCTGCGACAGGACCATGCGGTAGTACGAGGCAGCCGAGTCCGCCGGCCAGGCGCTCTGGAAGGTGATCTGGAGCGAATTCGGCGTTCCCGCCCTGGACACGACCCGGGAATCGGGAGGCAGGGGCAGACCCGGGAGGGCCTCGCCGACGGTGGCGATCTTCCCGGTGGTGTCCCGGGAGCACGCGGCCAGGAGCATGACGACGAGAGCAAAGTGACGATTGCGCATAGGGGTGGGAGAGTAGCGGGTGGCCCCGTCTCCGGTCAAGCGGGTGCGTTGCTGCCCGGGTGTCCCGGGGCTATTCTTGAGGTCTGATTTCTCCCAGTGGAGCAGGCGATGGCAGGCCATAGCAAGTGGAAGCAAATCAAGCGGAAAAAGGCGGTCACCGACTCCCGCCGGGCATCGTCGTGGACCAAGGTAATCCGGGAAATCACGATCGCCGCGAAGGCCGGCGGGGGTGATCCCGGCGGCAATCCGCGGCTCAGGACCGCCATCGACGCCGCCAAGGCGGTCAACATGCCCGCCGAGAACATCGACCGCGCCGTCAAGAAGGGTACCGGCGAGCTCGAGGGCGGGAACATCGAGGAGGTGGCGTACGAGGGCTACGGCCCTGGCGGCGCCGCCCTCTTCATCGAGGCCACCACCGACAATCCGCACCGCACCGTCGCCGACATTCGCCATGCCTTCAGCCGGAACGGCGGAAACCTCGGCGCCACCAATTCGGTGGCGTGGATGTTCGACCGGAAGGGCCAGCTCTACATCGACGCCACGCGCCACGACGAGGAGCGCACCCTGGAAGTCGCGCTCGAGTCGGGCGCGGAGGACTTCGCGCGCGAAGGCGACCAGTTCATCGTCTCCACCGCGCCGAACGACATCCACGCGGTCCAGGACGCGATCCGGGCCAAGGGCATCAAGGTCGACGAGGCCGAGCTCGCCATGGTGCCGAAGAACACCGTGAAGGTCGAGGGAAAGGACGCCGAGGCGCTGCTCAAGCTGATCGAGGCCCTCGAGGACCTGGACGACGTCTCGAAGGTCTTCTCCAACTTCGATATCGACTCCGAGATGGCGGAGGCGGCCGGCTGACCGGACGCCCGTGATCATCCTCGGCGTGGACCCGGGCACCGCGGTCATGGGCTACGGCGTCATCGAGGCCGGCCCCGGCAACAGGGTTCGACTGATCGAGTGCGGCGTCGTCCGGACCCCCGCGCGGGATCCCCTGCCCGTCCGGCTCCGTGCCATCCGCGACGGCATGGTCGAACTGCTGGATCGCCATCACCCCGACGCGGTGGCCGTCGAGGACGTGTTCTACGGCAAGAACCTGCGCACCACGGTGGTGCTCGCCCACGCGCGTGGAGTCATCCTGGTGACTGCAGAGGAGGCGGGCCTGCCCATCGCCGAGTATCCCCCGGCCCTGGTCAAGAAGGCGGTCGTCGGCCGCGGCGCCGCCGCCAAGCCCCAGGTGGGCTACATGGTGGCGCAGCTGCTCCGGCTCAAGGCGGCACCGAGCCCGGCCGATGCCGCCGATGGCGTGGCCGTCGCGCTGGCCCATCACATTCTTTCGGCGCGCCGGGCCCCGCGGGCGGCGGTGGGGCGGTCCGCGTGATCGGCGGGCTCCGCGGCACCCTGTCCAGCCTCGACGCCGACACCGCCACCATCGAGACCGCCGGCGGGGTCTCCTACGAGGTGCTGCTGCCGCTCGGCGTGCTGGGCCGCCTGCCGGGCCCCGGCGGCAAGGTCCACCTCTTCACCGAGCTGGTCATCCGCGAGGACGCCTGGCTCCTGGTCGGATTCGACACCGCGCACGAGCGGCTGGTCTTCCGCCGGCTCCTGACCGCCAGCGGCTTCGGGCCGCGGCTGGCCCTCGCGGTACTGTCCACCCTCGGCCCCGACCGCGCGGTGCGGGCCATCCTCGGCAACGACCTGGCCGCCCTCGGCAGCGTGAGCGGCATCGGCAAGAAGAAGGCGGAACGACTGGTGCTCGAACTTCGCGACCGCTTCCAGGACCTGCCGGTGGCCGCGGAACCGGCGGCGGCGCGGCCCGACCAGGCCTCGGTGAAGGCGCTGACCGGCCTGGGCTACGCCCCGGCAGCGGCGGAAGATGCGGTGCGCGCGGCCCTCCAGGCCGGCGCCACCGACGATACGTCACTCATCGTGCGGCGGGCGCTTCAACGCCTGACCGCCGGCAAGGGAGGAAGTTCCTCATGACCGTCAGTGCCCGGACCGCCGAGTGGGTGTGCACCCGCTGCGGCGCCACGAACCGCAAGCTGGTCCCCAGCACGCTCGACGCAGCCACCGATCGGTGCGTCACCTGCCACGCCCGGCACCAGCTCGCGCCGGGTGACACGACGGTCCGTTGGCTGGCCCGGGCCAGCTAGCCCCGCGCACACGAGCGATGGCCCAGCGCCTCGAAGTCACGACCCCGGACGCCCTCCCCGACGAGACCGGCGCGGAGGCGGCGCTGCGCCCGTCGCGGCTCGACGAGTTCGTCGGGCAGGAACAGGTCAAGGCGTCGCTCCAGATCGCGATGGACGCGGCCCGCGGCCGCGGCGAGGCGCTCGACCACACGCTCTTCTTCGGACCGCCCGGGCTCGGCAAGACCACCCTCGCCATGCTGATGGCCCGCGAAATGGGCGTCCAGCTCCGAACCTCCTCGGGCCCCGTGCTGGAAAAGGCAGGCGACCTGGTCGGGCTGCTGACCACCCTGGGCCCCGGCGACATCCTGTTCATCGACGAGATCCACCGGATGCGCCCCGCGCTCGAGGAATTCCTCTACTCCGCCATGGAAGACTTTCGGGTCGACGTGCGGATCGCCGATGGACCGAACGCACAGACCATTCCGATGACGCTGGAGCGGTTCACGCTGGTGGGCGCCACCACCCGGTTCGGCTTGCTCACGCCGCCGATGCGCGCCCGCTTCGGGATGGTGGAGCGGCTCAACTTCTATCCACCCGAAGACCTGGAGCGCATCGTCACCCGGTCGGCGGCGCTGCTCCAGATCCCGACCGACGCCGAGGGCGGGCTCGAGATCGCCAAGCGGAGCCGGGGCACCCCGCGCGTCGCCAACCGGCTGCTGCGCCGGGTGCGCGACTACGCCCAGGTGCGCGCGGCAGGCCACATCACCGGCCCGGTGGCGCGCGACGCGCTGTCGCGGCTCAACGTGGACGAGTTCGGCCTCGACGACATGGACGCGCGCATCCTCAAGACGCTGATCGAGAAGTTCGGCGGCGGGCCCTGCGGGCTCAATACGCTGGCCGTGGCGGTCGGGGAGGACAGCGGCACGCTGGAGGAGGTGTACGAGCCGTACCTCATCCAGCAGGGCTTCCTCGAGCGCACTCCGCGCGGCCGGTGCGCCACCGCCATCGCCTATCGCCGCTTCGGCATCACGCCGCCGCCCGGGCAGGCCACGATCTTTGACGGCTGACCGTCCCCTCCGCACCGCCGACTTCGCGTACGACCTCCCACCGGAACTCATCGCGCAGACACCCGGCACCGAGCGGGGCGCGAGCCGGCTGCTCCTCGTCCGGCGGGGCGGCGGGGCAGCGCGGCTGGAAGACCTCCAGTTCTCCGCGCTCCCCGAACTCATTCCCGCCGGCGACCTGCTGGTGCTGAACTCGACGCGGGTGCGCCATGCCCGGCTCCTCGGCAGCCGCCCCTCCGGCGCCCCGGCGGAGGTGCTGCTCATCCACCCCGCGGGTGACGGGAGCTGGATCGCGATCGGCAAGCCTGGCAGTGCGCTCCGCGTGGGGAAGCGGATCGCCCTGGGACCGGGTGCCGAAGTCGAGACGCTGGAAGTGCTGCCCGAAGGAGAGCGCCGCGTGCGGTTCTTGGGAATGCCGGCCGAGGAGGCGATCGCGCGGTACGGACGGCTGCCGCTGCCGCCGTACATCGACCGCGACCCGACGGCGCTCGACGAAGACCGGTACCAGACGGTCTACGCCGAACGCGAGGGGAGCGTGGCCGCGCCGACGGCGGGGCTCCACTTCACTGGTGCGCTCCTCGACGCCCTGCGGGGGCGCGGCGTCGAGATCGCCGCCCTCGACCTCGAGGTGGGCCCCGGCACCTTCAAGCCGGTGGAGGAGGAGGACATCGCCGCGCACCCGATGCACCCGGAACGCTTCGAGATCCCGGACGCCGTCGCCGAGGCGGTGCGTCGCGCCCGCGCGCGTGGAGGATCGGTATGGGCGGTGGGAACCACCGTGGTGCGCGCACTCGAGAGCGCGGCCCTTCCCGACCGGACCGTGGCCGCGGGGAGCGCCGAGACCCGCCTGCTGATCGCACCGGGCTACCGCTTCAAGGTGGTGGACCGGCTGGTGACCAATTTCCACCTGCCCCGCTCGACCCTCCTGATGCTGGTGGCTGCCTTCGCCGGGTACGATGCCACGATGTCCGCCTACCGCCACGCGGTGGCCGAGCGCTACCGCTTCTACTCCTACGGCGACGCCATGTGCGTCCTCTGATGTTCTCATTCACGCTCCACGCCACCCAGGGAGAGGCCCGCGCGGGCACCCTCCGCACTCCACACGGCGATGTCGCCACGCCGGCCTTCATGCCGGTCGGCACCTACGGGACGGTGCGCGGCCTGCATCCCGCGGAGGTCGAACGCACCGGCGCGCAGGTCATGCTGGGCAACACCTACCACCTCCACATCCGTCCCGGCGAGGACGTGGTCCGCTCCCTGGGCGGCATCCACGCCTTCTCGCACTGGAACCGCCCGATGCTGACCGACAGCGGCGGCTTCCAGGTCTTCTCGCTGGAGGGGCTCAGGACCATCGCGGAAGACGGCGTGGCATTCCAGAGCCACGTGGACGGGAGCTACCGCACCATCACCCCCGAACGGGCCGTCGAGATTCAGTGGGCCCTTGGCGCCGACATCGCCATGCAGTTCGATCACGTGGTGCCGGGAGGGGCCGATCACACGCTGGCGAAGGAAGGGATGGAGCGCTCGCTCCGGTGGCTCGACCGGTGCAAGGTCAGGCACGCGGAGCTCCAATCCGACGCACTGCCCCGCTTCCCCGCTTCCCCGCCCTCTCAGACGCTCTGGCCGATCGTCCAGGGCGGCACCCACGCCGACCTGCGCCGCGCCTCGCTGGAAGGCATTCTCGAGCGCGGGCCGTGGACCGGTATCGCCATCGGCGGGCTCTCGGTCGGCGAGCCCAAGCCCGTCATGCACCGGGTACTGGAAGAACTGGGGCCGATCCTGCCGACGGCCACGCCGCGTTATCTTATGGGAGTCGGATTTCCGCAGGATTTGCTGGAGGGAATCGCGCGGGGCGTGGATCTGTTCGACTGCGTGGCTCCCACCCGAAACGGCCGGCACGGATCGGCGTGGATCTCGACCGGCCGCGTGAACGTGCGCTCCGCGATTCACCGGCTTTCGAGGGAGCCACTCGACCCGGAGTGCGACTGCGAAACCTGCGCGACCTTCAGTCGCGGGTATCTTCGCCACCTGTTCGTGGCGGAGGAGATTCTCGGGCTCCGGCTGGTGTCGATTCATAACGTGCGGTTCCTGGTGCGGCTGGGCGAACTCGCCCGGGCCCGCATCCTGGACGGCACATTCGATGGCTGGAGCCGCGAGTGGCTCCGCCGCTACCACAGCAAAGGCGAATCGTGATGCTTGCATTGAACCTGATGGCCCCTGCGCCCGGCTCCGGCGGCGGCATGTCTGTCCTCATTCTCCAGATCGGCCTCATCGGCGCGGTCTTCTACTTCCTGATCCTCCGGCCCCAGTCGCAGGCCCGGAAGAAGCACGCCGCCATGCTCGCCGCGCTCAAGAAGGGCGACGACGTCATCACGTCGGGCGGCCTCATGGGCAAGGTGAAGGGCATCAAGGACGACGAGGTGACCATCGAGAGCGGCACCAGCACCGTCGTGGTCCACCGCGCCCGCATCGTGCAGGTCGGCGACACCTCGGCCCCGACGCTCCAGGCCTGATGGCCATCCTCCCGATCCACCTCCTCGGCTCCCCGGTGCTCCGGGAGGCCTCGGCCCCTGTCGCCGAGGTGACGGAGGAGGTGCGTCGGCTGGTGGACGACATGTTCGAGACGATGGACGCGGCGGAGGGCGTGGGGCTGGCGGCCAACCAGGTCGGGCTGGCCCTCCGCATCGCCGTGGTGGACGCCGAGGGATCGCGGTTTGCCATGATCAATCCGGTCATCCACGAGGCGTCCGGCAAGGAGAGCGAGGAGGAGGGCTGCCTCTCGATCCCTGACGTCTATGCCGAGGTGACGCGCCCCGAACGGGTGGTGCTCGAGGCCATCGGCCGAGACGGCCTGCCGTTCCGGATCGAGGCCGGCGGACTCAAGGCCCGGGCCATCCAGCACGAGATCGACCACCTCGACGGCATCCTCTTCCTCGACCGGTTGAGCCCGATGAAGCGGAGGCTCCTGGTCGCGAAGTACCGTCGCGAGCACAAGGAGGGCGAAAGCCTTCTGCGGGAGGTCGCGCGGCCCTCCGGCCAGACCCCCTGATGCGCATCGTCTTCTTCGGTACCCCGGAATTCGCCGTCCCCTCGCTCGACACGCTCCGCCGCGGCGGCCACGAGGTGTCCGCCGTCGTGACCCAGCCCGACCGCCCGCACGGGCGCTCCCGCTCGAAACTGGTGGCACCACCCGTCAAGGACGCCGCGGTCGCGGCAGGCCTCGACGTGCTCCAACCCGAGCGCCCGGTCGGCGATCTCTTCGCCGCCACCCTTCGGCACACCGGCGCCGACCTCGGCGTGGTGGTGGCGTACGGGCACATCCTCCGGCCCGAGATCCTCTCGATTCCGACTCGCGGGATGCTCAACGTCCACGCGTCCCTCCTCCCGCGCTGGCGCGGGGCCGCGCCGATTCAGGCCGCCATCCTGCACGGCGATCGGATCACCGGGGTCAGCATCATGCAGATGGAGGCGGGGCTGGACAGCGGGCCGGTGTACCTCCGGCGCGAGTTGCCGATCGGCGCCGAGGACACCACCGGCACCCTCACCCCCCGGCTCGCGGAACTCGGCGCCGAGGCGCTGCTGGAGGTGGTGGACGCCCTCGAGGCGGGGGACCTCGCCGCGGTGAAACAGGACGACGCCCTCGCCACCCTTGCTCCGAAGGTGACGCGGCTCTCGGCGCGGGTGCCGTGGAGCGGCACGGCCGTGGATGTCGCGCTCCACATCCGGGCCTTCGACCCGTGGCCCGGGGCGTGGTCCGAGGGCTCGGGGGGCGAGGTGAAGCTCTACACGCCACGCATCGCCGAGGGGCGCGGCGCGCCAGGCCAGGTGCTCGAGGCGCAATCGGCGCTGATCGTGGCCTGCGGAGATGGCGCGGTGCAGGTGGCCGAGGTGAAGCCGGCCGGCGGCCGGCGCATGGCGGCGGCGGAATGGCTGCGCGGGAGGCCGATCGTCGCCGGAGCACGACTGGCGTGAGGCCGCTCCCTCGCCTGCACGCGGTGACCGACGACGCCGTGCTGACCGATGCGGACGTCGGGATCCGGGCGGCGGCCATCGCGGCGGTGGGGCCGGCCGCGGCGCTCCATGTGCGGGCCCGGCACAGCACCGCCGCCTTCCTGGCCAGGAGTGCCGCGCGGTTCGTGTCGCTCGCCACCCCGGCGGAGGCGGCGGTGATCGTCAACGCACGGCCCGACATTGCGCGCGGGGTGGGCGCCCAGGGCGTGCAACTCGGCGCGGGCGACCTCTCGGTGGCCGACGCGCGGACGGTCCTCGGCGGCGGCCGGATCGGCCGGTCGGTGCACGGCCTCGAGGAGGCGCGCGGGGCGGTCGCGGAGGGCGCAGATTTCCTGCTGGCAGGGACGGTGTTCCCTTCCGCCTCCCATCCCGGGCAGCCGGCACTGGGACTCGCGGTCCTCGCACAGATCACGGCGCTCGGTGTGCCGGTCATCGCCATCGGTGGCATCACCCCGGAGCGGGCGCAGTCGGTGAAGGACGCCGGCGCGTGGGGCGTGGCCGCCATCACCGCACTCTGGCACGCCGCGGATCCGTACGCCGCCGCCGTGGCGTTGCTGGCGCCCTGGAGCGACGCCGCGTGAGCCACCTCACGATCACCCTGAACGGCGCCGCCCGACAGGTGCCCGGTCCGATGACACTGGCGGGGCTGCTGGCACACCTGGACCTGGACCCGCGCGCGGTCGTCGTCGAACGGAACGGCGCCATCGTGCGCCGGCCCAGTCTCGCCGACACCCCCGTGGCCGCCGGCGACGTGATCGAGCTGGTGCACTTCGTGGGCGGCGGGTAGCGCCCGCGCCGTTATCTTTCCGGCCATGACCGACACCGCCGCACCCCGCACCCTGGCCGCCACCGACGCCCCCCTCGAGATCGGGGGCCAGCGCTTCCGCTCCCGCCTGCTGGTCGGCACCGGCAAGTACCGCGACAACATCGAGATGGCCCGTGCCATCGAGGCCTCGGGAGCCGACGTCGTCACGGTGGCCGTGCGCCGCGTGGACCTCGACCGCACGAAGGAAGCGGGCGTGCTGTACCACCTCCCCGCCGACCGCTACTTCCTCCTGGCCAACACCGCCGGCTGCTACACCGCGGACGAGGCGGTGCGCTACGCGCGGCTGGCCCGCGAGGCGGGCTTCAATGAGTTCATCAAGCTCGAGGTGATCGGCGACAAGGAAACCCTCCTCCCCGACACCGAAGGGCTCCTCGCCGCCGCACGCACGCTGGTCAAGGAAGGGTTCAAGGTCCTCGCGTACACCAACGACGACCTCATCACGGCCCTCCGCCTCGAGGAAGCTGGCTGCGCGGCGGTCATGCCGCTCGCCAGCCCCATCGGGAGCGGGCTCGGCCTGCTCAACCCTTATTCGATCCGCACCATCAAGAAGCGGCTCCGGGTGCCGGTCATCGTGGACGCCGGCGTCGGCACCGCGAGTGATGCCTGCCTCACCATGGAGCAGGGTGTGGACGGGATCCTGATGAATACCGCCCTCGCGGAGGCGGCGGATCCGGTCCTCATGGCGTGGGCCATGCGCCACGCGGTCGAGGCCGGCCGCGCGGCGTGGCGCGCGGGCCGGATGCCGCGCCGGGAAACCGCCGTGCCCTCCAGTCCCAGCTCGGGGATGCTGAGCTGACGCAAGCCGTCGGCGTCGACGCACGCAGCGCCGTGCTCAGAATCGTCCTCGAGGTGCGGGACGGCCACCCCTTCGAT
>DAOMFQ010000016.1:0-17581 GCA_035429905.1 Gemmatimonadales bacterium | reverse complement strand
CACGCCGATCGGCGCACGCACCGCGGCGCCCGGCTTGTCGGGCACCCGGCTCATGGCATACTCCGCGAGCGCGGTGATGGTGAGGCTCGGGTTGACGCCTGGATTGGCCGGTACGATCGAGCCGTCGATGGCGTACAGGCCGGGATAGTTGTGCACCTGGCAATCGAGGCCCACCACTCCGTCGGCCGCGCTCGTGCCGAACGGGCACCCGCCCAGGATGTGCGCCGTCATCGGGATGCCCAGCAGGCTCTCATTGATCGAGCCCGCGGCAATGCCGTCGATCTTCTCGGCGAAGCGTCGCGTCACCTTGCGGCTGACCTCGATGGCCGACGGATGCCCGCTCTCCGGGTCGGGATGCGACACCAGCCCCCGGCGGAAGAGGGTGAAGAAACTCCGCCCGAACCGGAACCGGAGCTTCGTGTCGTCGGTCTGCATGGCCAGGATGATCGTGGTCCGCTGGGCCCAGCGTGACCGGAAGTGCGTGCGGGCAAAGTCCGCCGGCCTCGAGATGATCTCCCACACCGAGCGCGCCAGCCGCGAGAGCCCGCTCCCGCCGTCGATGATCGGGCCGGTCAGGAGCCGCATCATCGAGGAGCCCGCCGAGTAGCGCACCGGCTCGATCGTGGTGATCGGGTCGGCGTGCACGATGGACGTGATGGCGATGCCCTGCGAGTAGTCCGCCGTGTCGTCGCGCGCGATGACGCCGAGCAGCGACTCGTTGTTGGTGCGGACCAGGTCGCCCAGTCGCTGCGAGATCTTCGGCAACGACCCCGTCACGTCCCGGCAGCGGAACAGGAGCCGCAGCGTGCCGAGCGCGCCCGCCGCGGCGATGACGTTGCGGGTGCGGATTCGCCGCTCTCCCCTGAAGAGGAGCGCGGAGGCCGACCGGTACACCACCTCGTAGCGCGCGCCGTCGGGTTGGCCGGCCGGGAGAGGCACGATGTCCCGCACCTCCGCCTCCGCCTCCACCTCGGCACCCCACTTCTCGGCGAGGTAGAGGTAGTTCTTGACCAGCGTGTTCTTGGCGTTGTAGCGGCACCCCACCATGCAGCCACCGCAATGGATGCATCCGGAGCGCGGGGGGCCCTCGCCGCCGAAGTAGGGGTCGGGCACCTCCTCGCCCTCCTCGTCCGGCACGCCGAAGAAGGTGCCGACCGGCGTGGACTGCCAGGTGTCCGCGGTGCCGAGCTCGGCGGCGATTTCCTTGAGCAACACGTCGGCCGGCCAGGTGCGCGGGTTCACCGCCACGCCGAGCATGCGGCGCGCGGTGTCGTAGTGCGGGTCGAGCAGTGCCTTCCAGTCGGCCAGGTGCCGCCAGGCCGGTGCCCGGAACATCTCGTCGCCCGGCGCCATGAGGACATTCGCGTAGCCAAGGCTCCCGCCGCCGACGCCGGCACCGTGCAAGACGAAGACGTCTCGGAAGGGGCTGATCTGCAGGATGCCGAAGCAGCGGAGCGCCGGCGCCCAGAGGGCCTTCCGGACGTGCCAGTTGGTGCGGGCAAAGTCCTCGTCGCGGAACCGCTTCCCGCGCTCGAGCACGCGGACGCGGTAGCCCTTCTCGGTCAACCGAAGCGCCGAGACGCTCCCGCCGAACCCCGACCCGACAATGACGAAATCCAATATGTCTGACATTGCGCTCTTTCTCAGTCCTCAGTCCTCAGTCCACGCTACTTCACGCCTGCCGTATCCAGCCCGTTCATTGCCCGCGTCGCCTTCACGATGTCGCCGATGTCGGCGAAGTCCACGCCGATGTACGTCGGCTTGAGCCCCCGCTCCTTTTCACACTCGCGTGCCCGCTTCATCAGGATGTCGTAACTGTTCACAATTTCGGCGTTACTGGGACGGGGTGCGGGGGTCGTCTCGATCCAGTGGTTGACCTGAAACAGCGTGCCGGAGGTGCCGCCGCGGTTCGGCTTGCAGGAAAACTCTTCCGGCGTGTGGAAGGTGTACGGCGTTTCCTGGAAGCTCTCGAAGGCCGGGTGCAGCCAGGGCACCCCGGGCTTCCCCGACTCCGTGAAGACCAGCACCCGTCCACCCGCCAGGATCATCGAGCGGAGCGTGGGCCACGGGGTGATCGGCCCGGTGTACACGAACTCCATCAGCCCGCTGTCTTCGAACGCCTTGGCGATCTCCTCCGGCGTCACGTAGTCCTCGATCACGATGAGGAGCACCTCGCCCGGGTTGACCACCAGCCAGTCGCGAATGCCGCGCAGCGCCGGCACCACTTCGTAGGCGCCGAGTTCGCAGAATCCGTGGCAGAAGTACAGGCCGCGGTGCCCTTCATCGACCCCGACCAGCCGGTCCCGGATCCGTTGCGCCGCCTCGAACCCCTCCTCGCCCACCGCGCCCACCAGCTTTTCCCGGGTGGCCCCCTCCCCCTCGAGGTCGGTCTTGATCCGCGCTGCGCCCGGAAACCCGTAGTGGATGTCGATCAGCAGGGCGCGCACCCCATTCTGCAGCTGCCCCGGAAACGCCACCGAATGGTGCGGGAACATCCATCCCGGAATCTGGGCGTTCGACATGGCGTTGTGGGCGGCCGGAAAGGAGACCTGGTCGATGCGGCGGTCGCACAGCTCCGGCGCGCCGTTGCAGGCGACGATTTCGCTCGCGATGACCGGCTGGTCCATGGGACGGCGCCAGAAGAAGAGCAGCGCCATGAGCGCGGCCGGCACCACGAACGCCGCCGCCGTCCGGAGCGGCCATCGCCGGCCTGACGCGCTCCGCGCCGATCCGGCGTGCTCCGGCACATTCTCCAGGAACATGCGGAACAGTTCCCGAAGCGCGGCGAACACCAGCAGCAGCCCGCCGATGACCGCCACCACGCTCACCACGCTCGACGGCCACACCAGCACCACGGCACCCGCCGCAGCGACCCCGAGAATCCAGCCGATCCGCTGGCCGCGCTTCGTGGGCGGCTCGGCCAACAGGCGTGCCAGCCGCCGCAGGCCCGCGAAGGGATCGGTCTTCTCGTGCAGGGAATTGGAGGCGGCGGCAAGAATGACCCCGGTGCCACCGAACCAGTAGATGAACCCGAGCAACGGCAGGAAGTACGCGCGCCAGACGCCAAACACCGCCCCGCGCGCGGCAGGATCGTGGGTCACGGCGAGCGCCACCAGACGCCCCGCCGGGACCACGAGGGCCAGCAGCAGGGCCACGACCACCAGCCCCACGCCGGCGCGCATGAGCCCCAGGCGACGTTCGGGATGGGCCAGGATGCCGCCGACAATGAGCGCGACGCTCAGCAGCAACAGCCCGCGCTGCAGCCAGGCCACCTGGGTCAGCGTCCGCCGCACCATCACGACCGTGGCGCCGAGCTTGCTCTGGGGCAGCTTGGCGACGACCGTCTCGAGGCCCTTCGGGACCTTGGCCGCGAGTTCCGGGTTCATCCCGCCGAGGGCGCTCTGGACCAGCACGCCGACATCCGGCACCGAGAGCAGGACATCCTCGCCGGTGCGGGAGAAGAACGCCCGATGCGCGGACTTGAGGGCGGTCCGCGCCACGGCCCGGAAGGGCGCGCTGCCCACCAGCCCCTCGGCGGTGCCCACGAGGAGCGGGCGCACTGCAGTAAGATCGGGGCGCTGGGCGATGACGACGTCGGTGATCTTGGCCGCGACGAAGGAGGACACCCGCTCGTCGCCGAGGCTCGAGGCCGCCCGGTTGGCGAAGTCGTCGGCGTTGAAGAGTCCGTGGCTGACGTCGATCAGCACGGCGCTGAGGAAGAGCAACACGAGCCCGGCGAAGGCCATGAGGCGGGCCCCGACTGCCGAACGACGGGGGGCTGGCGTTGTCATGACACGACCTCGGAGACGGGAGACGCCAGCGCCCTACAGGATCCGCTTGCCGAACGCCGATTCCAGCAGTTCCACCGCCAGCACCGCGGAGCGGTTGCGCTCGTCGAGAATCGGGTTGACCTCCACCACCTCCATGGACGTCATCCGCTTCGACGCGGCGATGAGCTCCATGATCAGGTGCGCCTCGCGGTAGTCGAGCCCGCCCTTGACCGGGGTGCCGACGCCCGGCGCCAGCGCGGGGTCCACCGCGTCGAGGTCGAAACTCACGTGCAGGCAATCCGTGCCGTCGGTGACGCGGGCCAGGGCGTCGCTCATCACGGTGTGGATCCCGTCGCGGTCGATCTCGGACATCGCATAAACCCGGATGCCCAGGTCGTGCAGGTGCCGCCGCTCGCCGTCTTCCAGGCTCCGGATGCCGACCAGCGCCACGCGCGTGGGGTCGAGCTTCGGCTCGTCGCCGCCGACCGCGGTCAGTTCCCTCGGGCCCAGGCCGAACAGCGCCGCCAACGGCATCCCGTGGATGTTGCCCGAGGGCGAGGTCTTCGGCACGTGGATGTCGCTGTGCGCGTCCACCCAGAGGAGCCCCAGCCGCCGCTTGTGCTTCCGGCAGAACGACGCGACGCCGGAGATCGTCCCGATGGCGATCGAGTGGTCCCCTCCCAGCACCAGCGGGAACCGCTTGCGCTCGCAGATCCGCTCGACCGCCTTGCTGAGCAGGTTCGACGCGCGGGCGATCTCCCCCAGGTACCGGGCGCGCCGGCTCCCGATCGGGATCTCTTCCATGTTCTTGATGTCGAGGTCGCCGCCGTCCACCACGCGGTGGCCGCGGGCGGCGAGGGCGGAGGCGACGCCGGCAATCCGGAGGGCGGACGGACCCATGTCCACGCCGCGCCGGCCGGAGCCGAGGTCCATCGGGACGCCAAGCAGTTCGATATTCATCCGACTACGCTACCCATAACCGCGGGGGGCCGCAACGTGGCCTGGCCCCTCTAGAGGCTCGCCTTGGCCTCGTCTTCCATCTTCTGTAGCCGGGTGTAGTAGTCCCGGAATTCGTTCAGGTGCGCGAGCGCGATCTTGCCGGTCAGCAGGACGTCGTCGTTGGTCACATTGGTGACGACGTTGCGCACGCCGTGCTCGAGCTCGACCTCCATGCCCATACGGAACTGCTCGATGTCTACCTTCGTCCAGTTGATGCCGAGCCGGTCGCCGACCCGACGGGCATCCTCGGTGCTGAACGTCCGCTGGCTTACCATCTGGTCTCCCGCGTAGCCGTGTGGCGGAATACCCCGTACCCCGCCGGCCACCCCCGGGTGGGGGTGGCAGCGAAGGATGGCGCGGCGGTCGTGAAGGAGGCGTGAAGCGGGGAAGAGGGGATCTTGCCGGATCAGGCCCCGAGATGAGTGAGGTACCGCTCCTGCAGGATACGGAGGTGGTGCCGCTCATGGCCGGTCAGGATGTAGGCTAGCGCCCGGACCGACACCGGATGGCCGCTCGCCGTACCGAGCCGGGTCCACGCCTCACCGGGAAAGCCGCGGAACAGGGCCAGGGTGCTCTCCCGGACCGAGCGGAGGTCGGCGGCCAGATCAGCCAGGGTCCGTCGGTCGAATTCGGCTGGCGGCATCCAGGCATTCTCGTCGAAGCCAGGCAGAGGGGTCACGTCGGCCCTGGCAATCCGGAGCGCGCGATAGGCAAAGACCCGCTCGGCGTCCCCGATGTGCCCAATGACCTCCTTGATGCTCCACTTGCCAGGCGCGTATCGGTAGTCCGCCTTGGCCTCCGGGATCGTGGCCAGCAAGGCAGCGGTCGAATCCCGTTGCGCGGCCAGCATGGCCAGCAGGTCGCCCTCGGGCACTTCGGATACATAGGTCTGGTAATAGGAGTAATGCTCCGTGGGGGCGGGCCGGGCGGGGGAGAGTGTGGGCAAGAGGCCTCCGGGTCCAAAGTTGGGCGCATTGACGCCGTCTGGCGGAACGGCCGATCGGGACGCAATATAGGCGGCGGTCGGACCCCCCTGCCGCCTCAGGATCCCCTCACGGAGACCCGCATGTCCAAAAAGCTGCTCACCGAGTTCATCGGCACCTTTTTCCTGGTGCTGACCATCGGAATGACGGTCGTGGCCGGCTCGCCCTTCGCCCCGCTCGCCATCGGGTGCTCGTTGATGATCATGGTCTACATGGGCGGGCACGTCTCCGGCGGCCACTACAATCCGGCCGTGTCCCTGGCCGCCTTCTTCCGCGGGAAGCTGGACTCGAAGAGCCTATTGCCCTACTGGGGAGCCCAACTGGCCGGCGCCGTCGTCGCCGCCTACGCCACCATGATGCTGACGGGAACCCCGCTGGTCGTGGCACCCGGCACCGGGCACCCTCTCTTCCACGCCCTGCTCATCGAGTTTCTGTTCACCTTTGCCCTGGCTTTGGTGGTCCTGAACTCCGCCACCGCGTCGGCCACGTCGGGTAACTCGTTCTACGGCTTGGCGATCGGCTTCACCGTCGTGGTAGGTGCCTTTGCCGGCGGCGCGATTTCCGGCGGCGCCTTCAACCCCGCGGTCGGGCTGGGCCCCGCCCTCGTGAACGCGATCTTCGCCGGCGGCTCCCTCGGTCCGGCCTGGATCTACCTTGTGGCCCCGCTACTCGGCGGCTGGGCGGCTGCGATGGTGTTCAAGACCCAGAATCCCGGCGACTGAACTCGAAGGCCTCACATCACAGAACGGAGTCCGGGGATGGCTGGTTCCAAGGGGCTCAATTGGACAGCGGTGCTGGGCAGGTTTGTGCTGGCACTGCTGCTGGTGTACGGAACCTTCAATCCCCTGGGGAGGTCCTGGTTCCACTGGGCCATCCTGCCCGTCGTCAGGGATCCGACCACCATCACCGGGATCGGACCGCTCAAGGTGCTGGTCGGCCTCATTCTCCTCATCGGCTGGGTGTTTCTCATCCAGGCCACCCGGCGGTCCCTCGGGACTGTCGGCGTGGCGCTGGGCCTGGCCCTCTGCGGCGTGCTGATCTGGCTGCTCATCAGCTGGAAGGTGCTGGCTCCCGGAAGCACCTCCGGCATCGTCCACCTGGTCCTGATTTCCGTGTCGCTCATCCTGACCGTTGGGTCCGGCTGGTCCATCATCACGCGAAAGGTGACGGGGCAAGTCGACACGGATGAGGTGAAATAGTAGAAGAGTGGAGGAAGGAGAAAAGGACTTGGGACTTGGAGGGGAGGAAGGTGCATTAGTCCCTTTCTCCTTCCTCCTGCTTGCCCAAGGCCGCCGGCGCCTTCACCCGCCCGACCACTCCCGCCAGCGCCAGCAACGTGAGCAGGTACGGGAACATCAGGAATAGCTGATACGGCACCCGCAGCCCCGCCGCCTGAAAGGCGAACTGCAGTGCCGTCGCCAGCCCGAAGAGCAACGCGGCCAAGGCCGCACCGACCGGGTTCCAGCGCCCCAGCACGACGATCGCAATGGCGATGAACCCGCGTCCCGCCGTCATCCGCTCGGCGAAGGTCCCGACCTGGGCCAGCACGAGCGTGGCGCCAGCCAGCCCCGCAAACGCGCCCCCCACCAGCACCGCCACGCTCCGCGTCAGCCGCACCGGCACACCGGCGGCCCGTGCCGCCACCGGATCCTCCCCCGCGGCACGGAGGGCCAGGCCGGGCCGCGTCCGGAAAATCGTCCACCAGGCCAGCGGAATCAGTCCGAAGGTCAGGTAGGTCGTGATCGGCTGCGCGAAGAACGCCGCGCCGAGCAGCGGGATGCCGGACAGGCCGGGGATCGGCACCGGAGGCAATGTCGGAATGGAAAGGCCGACGCCGGCGGCCCCGTAGAATTGCCGGTAGATGGTGCCCGTCAACCCCACGCTGCCCAGCGTCACGGCGGTGCCCGAGATGATCTGGTCCGCTCCCGCACCAACCGCCACCGCCGCGAAGAGAGCCGCCACGGCGACGCCGGCAAGGATCCCCAGGGCCAGCCCTCCCGCCGGCCCCGCCAGCGTGGCGCCGATGGCTCCGCCCAGGGCGCCGGAGAGCATCGCACCCTCGATTCCCAGGTTCACCACGCCCGAGCGCTCGGCAATCGTCTCGCCAGTGGCGGCGAGCGCGAGCGGCGTGGCGATGCCGACCGCCGCCAACAGGACGTCCGCCGCCACCGCGAGTGGCTCCATCACGCGACCGCGTCCGGCGCGTCCACCGGGGAAGCGCGGCCCTCGCCACGCCTGGCCAGTGCCTGGCCGAGCAGTACCACGATGATGATCGTGGCTTCCACGACGTACACCGCCACCGCAGGGATGCCGGCGTCCCGCTGCATGGCGCCGGCGCCGGCCTCCAACGCGCCGAACACCACGCCAGTGAGCACGATCGCCGACGGGCGGAGACGAGCCAAGAGCGCCACACCGATGGCGGTGAAGCCGTACCCCGGCGACAGGTTCTGGTAGAGGGCGTAGGAGACACCGCTCACCTCGAACGCGCCGGCCAGCCCGGCCAGCGCCGCGGAGCCGAAGAGCGCCATCGCCACCATGCGGCCGGCCGGCACCCTGCCGCTCACTTCAGCGGCGCGCGGCCCTTCACCCAGCGCACGGAGCCGGAATCCCCACCAGGTTCGAGCGAAGATCCATGACAGGGCCGCCGCCGCGACCAGCGCCACGAGGAATCCGGCGTGCAGCCGCGTGCCGGGCAACAACGGAAGCCTCGCCGCCATCGCGATCGGCGCGCTCTGCGGGTACACCCCGGTGGGTTCCTGCAGCGGCCCCTGCACCATCAGGCTCACCAGAGCTTCCGCCACGAAGTTGAGCAGCAGCGTGCTGATCACCTCCAGCACGCCGAAGCGGAGGCGCAGGATGACCGGCAGCGCCATCCAGAATGCTCCGCCCGCGAGCCCGGCCCCCGCCACGAGCGGCAGCGCCACCCACCCCGGCCACTGCGCCGCATGCACTCCCATCCAGGTGGCCGCGATCGCTCCAGCGTAGAACTGCCCCTCCGCGCCGATGTTCAGCGCGCCCCCGCGGAGCGCCAGGGCAAATCCCAACCCGATCAGGATCAGTGGTGTGGCGCGAAGCAGCGTGGCCCCGGTGAACGCGCGCCACGAGCCGAATGCCCCATCCCAGAGCGCTGCGAGTGCGGCGGGCGCGTCGTACCCGGCTGCCTCGAGTCCGAGCGACAGCAGCAGCACGCCGCCCAGGACCGCAGCGAGCCCGATGCCCGGTGCCCTCAGGTTACCCCGCACGTGGCGGCTCCTGCCCAAGCAGCATCGCGCCGATGGCCTGACGGTCGGCCCCCGCCGGCGCCTCGGCGACTACCCCCTCGAACGCGACGAGGACACGGTCTCCCAGTTCCACCACTTCGTCGAGATCGTTGGAGTAGACCAGCACCGCTGCCCCGGCCGCCGCCGCAGCCCGAAGCCGCGCGTGGATGTCCGCCGCCGCCTGGAGGTCGAGCCCGCGCGTCGGGTTCTCCGCCACCAGCACCCGGGGCCGACGCTCGAGCGCACGCGCCACAAGGAGCTTCTGCTGGTTGCCGCCGCTCAGGCTCCCAGCCGGTGCCTCTGAGCCCGCCGCACGAACGCCAAACCGGGCGAGCAGCTCCGCCGTGCGCCGTCGGGCGGCAGGCCAGTCGACCCGACGCACCCGCCGCCCGACGATCCACGACGCCGCGCGCCCCACGCCAAGCACCACGTTTTCGGTCAGGGTCAGCGAGGGGATCAGTCCTTCCGTGGAACGGTCCTCGGGGATGAACGCGACCGGACGGGAGACCTCCAGCAACCCCCGGAACGGGCGCCGAAGGCCGGCCACGGCACGGAGCAGTTCCCGCTGCCCGTTGCCCTCGATGCCGGCCACCGCCACCAGTTCGCCGCCGCGGACACTGAACGACGCCTGGCGGAGTCCCGTGCCGGACTCCCGCGCCACCTCGAGGGCGTCACAGCGGATAAGCACCGGCCAATCGGTCGATTTCCTGACGCGCGGGGCGACGGCTACTTCGCCGCCAATCATCGCCGTGGTCAGCTCCGCCGCCGTGAACTCCGGTCGAAGCGCCGAACGCACCACCCTGCCCTGGCGCAGGACCGTGATGCGGTCGGCCACGCCAAGCGCCTCGTCGAGCTTGTGGGTAATCAGCACCACCGCGCCGCCGGCCCGCGCAAGGCCCCTCACGAAGCCCAGCAGCTCGTCCGCCTCGGCGGGGGCGAGCACGGCGGTGGGCTCGTCCAGCAGGAGGATGCGCGCGCCGGAGGCCAGCGCCTTGACGATCTCGAGTCGCTGCTTGAGGGCCACGGACAGGTGCGAAGCCGGACGCGAAGGGTCGAGCGGGAGGGAGAGGCGGGCGGTGAGGTCCTCCACGCGGCGGCGGAGCGCGGCCGGCGCCACGGGCCAGCCAGCGGCGAGCGCAATGTTCTCCATGACCGACAGGGCGGGCACCGCAGTCGAGTGCTGGTGCACCATGCCGATTCCACGCCGCCGGGCATCCCGCGCGGACCGGAAGCGGGTGGTCACCCCGTCGACGGAGATCGTGCCGGCATCGGGCCGGAGCAGCCCGTTGGCGATGCGCATCAACGTCGACTTGCCGGCGCCGTTCTCTCCAAGGACGGCGTGCACCTCGCCCGGGCGCAACACCAGGTCCACCCCCGCCAGCGCCCGCACAGCGGAGAAGGATTTCGTGATGTTTTGCAGCGAGAGAGTCATGGGAGTCGTCGGCGCTGGGAATGGTCCGGAGGGCGATCAGGTCGCGTCCCCCGTAGAGACCGTGGCTCGGAGGGGGCGCGACCTGTTTTCGCCCGGAGGACCATCCCAAGCCGACGGTAGTGCAGCGGTCCCTCGAGTACGGGGCCTACATCCCCGTTGGATGCCGGTGGAACTCCCACGGCAGCTCGAATCGGAGCCCCAGGTGCTGCGCCAGCGCCTGCACCCCGACCTGCTCGGTGGCGTAGTGCCCGGCGTAGATGACGTTCACGCCGAGCTCGACCGCGTCGAAATAGGTGTGGTGCGCGCCTTCCCCGGTGATGAGCGTGTCGATGCCCGCCGCCTTCGCCTGGGCGATGAACCCGCCGCCGCTCCCGGTAACGATCCCGACATGACCGGTGATAGCCGGTCCTCCGGGAATCAGCCGGGCGCTGGCCGTGAGCTGCCCCTCGATCCGCCGCACCAGTTCTTCCCGTGGCTGCACCAGTTCGCCGTACACGCCCAGCCGCTGGCCGCGATAGTCGCCGAACCACCCTTCCAGCGCGATGTCGAGCCGCCGGGCCAGCACCATGTTGTTGCCGACCTCGGGGTGGATGTCGAGCGGAATATGCGCCGAGTAGAGGGCGATGTTGCGGTCGAGCAGGGCACGGACCCGGCGGTATCGGCGGCCGGTCAGCGGCGCGTTGCCGTCCCAGAGCAGCCCATGGTGGACCAGCAGCAGGGTGCCGCCGCCCTCGCCCTCCGGCGCCGCACCCAGGATCGCCTCGAGCGAGGCGTCCACCGCCGCCACGATGCGATCCACCGTGCCGCGGTTCTCCACCTGGAGGCCGTTGACCGCGTTGTTCTCGTCGGGAACCTCACGCACCTGGAGATACGTATCCAGGTATTCGGTCAGCGTGTTGAGGGGAATCGCATGCTCGCTCATGAGCCACCCTGCTGTCGAATACTGTCCTCCGCGGCCTGGACCCGAGCCCGGAGCGCGCCGGGGACCAGGGAGTCGAGAGCGGGGTTGGGCGCGTAGCGGACGACGCCGCTGGCGAGCCCGAACGACTCCACCTTTGGCGTGAAGGTGCCGAGCTGGACGTCGCGCGCCACGAGGAGCAGCGCGCGGGGCAGGTCGATGACCGCCGACCCGAGGACGCGCTCCGGGGCCAGGGACGCCTGGTCGGCGTTCGCGCCGAAGACGTACACACCGGGCGCTTCCTTCGCCGCCTGAAAGACGCCGATGGCCGCGGCGTCGGCGTTGTGGTGCAGCATGTCTGCGCCGACCCGGATCAGCGCCCGGGCTGCTTCGCGGCCGAGCGCCGCATCGTCCCAATTGTTGAGGTAGGTCGTACGGCTCTCGACTCGGGGATTCACGGCGCGGGCGCCGGCCACCCAGGCCTCTGCCGCGTCGCGGACCGGCGGCAGTTCCACGCCGCCCACGAACCCGATGACGCCGCTCTTCGTCATGCCCCCCGCCACCATCCCCGCCAGGTAGCTCGCCTCGCTCAGGCGAAAGATCAGCGGGGCCACGTTCCCCTGCACCCGTTCGCCCGAGGTGATGATGAACACGACGGCCGGGTACTCCGCCCCGACGCGCTCCGCCGGCCCCTGGAACTCGAATCCGTGCCCGAACACCAGGTTGTAGCCCTGCGCGGCGTAGGTCCGGAGCGCCTCTTCCTGCTCGGCGGGGGTGCGCGCCTCCACGTGGCTCACCGGCACGCCGAGCGAATCGTGGATTTGCCCGAGCCCGGCGAAGGCGCCGGAGTTCCAGGCGGCGTCCGCCACCGAGCCCGGCGTGACGAGTGCGACACGGAAGGGCGGCGGCGCCTCCCGCGGTCCACACGCTACGAGGACTGCGCCCACAAGGAGCGCCGCGGGGGTGGGGCGGCGGCTCACTCGAGCGGACCGGGCTCCGGCGGCGATCCCATCTTGATCGACCCGTTGACGCTGCCACCCTCGAGCACGACGATCCGCCGGGTCAGCACGTCGCCGACCACTTGGGCGGTGGCCTGCACCTCGACCCGGTCGGTGGCGTGCACGTTGCCCTCGACCCGGCCGCCGATCACCGCTTCGGCGGCATGCACGTCGCCCTGCACGACCGCCCCGGGAGCGACCAGCGCCTGGGTGCCGGCGCGAATGGTCCCGCGCACCGTCCCTTCGATCTTCACCACGCCGTCGGTGGTGAGGTCTCCGACGACCGTCAGGTCCTTCGCGATGATGGACAGCGTCGTGTGGTCGGTGCGCCGACGCATCTGGTTGGTGGCCGCCGGCTCGCGCGGCGGGCTCGAAAAGATGGCCATTACTGGGCGTCCTCCTTCACCATCGTGAGCGGATCGATCGTTTCATCGCCCCGACGGATCTCGAGATGCAGGTGGGGGGCAGTGGACCGCCCGGAATTGCCGGAGAGTCCGAGGACTTCGCCGGCGTTGACCGCCTGTCCGGGGCTGACGACCGCCCGTGACAGGTGACCGTACTTCGTCTTGTATCCCTCGGGGTGGCTGAGCACCACGAACTGGCCGTACTCCTCGTCGCTGCCCACCTCGGCCACGGTACCGCCACCGACAGCGCGCACCGGCGTGCCGATGGTGACCGCGATATCGAGCCCGGTGTGGGCTTCCTCCGTGCCGCCCGGCGCCACGATGCCGCGCGTGATGTAGCCGGGCGGATCGAGCGGCCAGTGGCTCGGCAGGGAGGGCCCGATCTCGAACGCCTTGCGGACGCCGGGCAAGGCCGCCCGCACGGGAGGGGCCAGCGGAAGCGAGTAGGCCAGCGCCACCGGGTCGGGCACGATGTCGGCGCCGACCATTTCCCGGAGCCGTCCATATCGGCGCTCCGCGCTGTCGAGCGCGGCGGCGAGCTCACGCACCTTGGCCGTTTCGGCCTCCAGCCGCGCCACGTCGTTCCGGAGGCCTGGGACGCTCGCCGCCGCCTTGAGCAGCGGCGCGTAGAGCGCCCCGAGGACAAGCAACCCCATCAACAGGACGGTGCCCACCACCACCAGGATCCGAAACAACCAGATGGGCATGCGGAGCGTGCGCGACTCGAGCTCCCCGTCGCGGTGCACCATCACCGTGATGCGGGGCCGCGGCGTACTCATCCCTCGAACGGGGCGCCGAGGATGATTTCGAGCAGGCGGGCGAGATCGTCGTTCGAATAGTAGTGCAACTGCACGATGCCGCGCCCCTTCCGTCGCTGCGTGACCCGCACGTCGGTGCCGAGCCGCTTGCGGAGCACTTCCTCGACGCGCTGCACCTCGGCGCTCGCCGGGCCCGGGGTCGGCCGCTTGGCGGTCGGCCGCTTGGCGCTGGCCGGACCCTGCCGGACCCGCGCCTCCATTTCGCGCACCGACCACCCCTCGGCCACCGCTTCGCGCGCGAGCTTGATCATCAGCTTCGCGTCGGTGAGGCCGAGAAGGGGGCGCGCGTGGCCTGCCGAGAGCGCGCCGTGGTCCACCAGGTCGCGCACCGGCTCCGGCAGCGCGAGCAAGCGGAGCAGGTTGGCCACCGTCGAGCGGTCCCGCCCGACCAGGCGCGCCACCTCGGCCTGCGCCACGCCGAACTCCTCCTGCAGCCGCTGGTAGCCGAGCGCCTCGTCGATGGGGGAGAGGTCGTCGCGCTGGAGGTTCTCGATCAGCGCCAGGGTGAGGAGCGTCCGGTCGTCGGCCTCCCGGATGACGGCGGGAATCCGCGTCCACCCGAGGCGCTGCACGGCACGCCAACGGCGCTCGCCCGCGATCAATTCATAGCTGGAGCCCTTGGGCCGCACCACCACCGGCTGCAGGAGCCCCGAGGCCTCGATGCTCGCCACCAACTCCTTGAGCGGTTCCTCGTCCACACGGGTGCGGGGCTGGAACGGGTTCGGGCGGATGGACGTGACGGGCAGCTCGCGCAGCGCACCTTCTTTTTCCGCCTGTTCCTTCGAGACCGGGCCGAGCAGGGCCTCGAGCCCGCGACCGAGTCGACGCGCTTCGCTCACGAGTGCACCCCCTGGGTCGATCCGGATTCGACGCGGTGCATCAACTCCTGCGCCACCGAGAGATAGCTCTTGGCGCCCACCGACTGCACGTCGTACAGGAGAATGGGCTTGCCGAAACTCGGCGCCTCGGCGAGCCGCACGTTGCGCGGAATGACGGTGCGGAACACGCCGGGCCCGAAGTACTCCCGTGCGTCGTTGGCGACCTGGCGGGCGAGATTGATGCGGGTGTCGAACATCGTGAGCAGCACGCCGTCGATGGCGAGGCCGGGATTGAAGTTCTGCTGCACCAGCCGAATCGTGTTGAGCAGCTGGGAAATCCCCTCGAGCGCGTAGTACTCGCACTGGATCGGGATGATGACCGCGTGCGCCGCCGTGAGCACGTTGAGCGTGAGCAGCCCCAGCGACGGTGGGCAGTCGATCAGGATGAAGTCGTAGTCGTCCATGATCGGCTCGAGCGCGCGGCGCAGCGCCGTCTCGCGATTCGGCCGGTCCACCAGTTCGAGCTCTGCGCCCACCAGGTCCTGCGTGGCAGGCAGGATCTGCAGGAAAGGGAGCGCCTCGTCCTGCAGGATCACGTCGCGCACCGCGCGCTCGTCGATCACGGCGTCATAGAGCGAGAGCCGCACCTGGTCGCGCCGCACGCCGACGCCGCTGGACGCGTTGCCCTGCGGGTCCGCGTCGATCAGCAGCGTGCGCTTCTCGGCCACGGCGAGCGAGGCGGCGAGGTTCACCGCCGTCGTCGTCTTGCCGACGCCGCCCTTCTGATTGGCGATCGCGATGACTCGTGCCATGTCCGGGGTGTGCGCCTGGGGTCGAAGACAGAACGGGTAGGGAGGACCGCAATATAGGGGGAGGCGGCACCTGGAGCGAGGTTGCGGAGCACCGACACCCAGAACCTGAGATTTTCCCGATACACGATATCTACTTTAAATATTTACAACACAAGTACTTATACAATAAATATACGTACAGCAACCCCGCCAGCCACGGCGCTCGATCTCTGTTTCACGTGAAACAACCGCCCAGCCGGGCCTCGTTTCACGTGAAACTGGTGCGCCGACGCAGGACCTCGAACGCCAAGTTCTGGAGGTCGGCGGGCGAGACTCCGGGGATTCGACCCGCCTGCCCGATGGACGCTGGCTGGACGAGGGAGAGCTTCTCGCGAGCTTCCCACGAGAGGGTCGGGATCGAGTGGTACTCGAGCTCCGGTGGCAGGTCCATCGTATCCAACTCCGCCAGGCGGCCAGCGGCGGCGCGCTCCTTCTCCAGATAGCCCTCGTACTTGATTTCAATGTCTGCCCATTCCGCCGACCCGGCCTCGTATCCCACTCCGGCCGCCGAGAGCAGTGCGCCCAGACTGACTCCCGGTCGGCGACAGAGCTCCCGGACTCGGGCCGGCTCCTTGATACCTGTTTCCCCCGCAGCCTCAAGAACGGGATTGGCTCGCACCGGGTCGATCGTCGTTTCGGCTGCGGCGCGAGCCGAACGGTCCTCCGCCTCGAGTCTGGTCTCCGCCATACGAAGCTCGTCTTCGGAGAGGAGTCCGAGCCGGCGTGCGAGGGGGGACAGACGCCTGAGGGCGTTGTCCTGCCTGAGGAGGATCCGGAATTCGGCCCGCGAGGTGAAAAGCCGATACGGCTCGTCCACTCCGCGATGCACCAGGTCGTCCACCAACACACCGATCATCGCATCATTCCGGGAGAGAACGACCTGTTCCTCATCCCTGCAGGCGAGCGCGGCGTTCAACCCCGCGATCGCGCCCTGGCCGGCCGCTTCCTCGTAGCCCGTGGTCCCGTTCACCTGCCCCGCGAAGTAGAGCCCCGGGAGCGCGCGGGACTCCAGCGTCGGATGGAGCTGGGTCGGGGGGAAGTAGTCGTACTCAATGGCGTAGCCCGCGCGGGTCATCTCGACCCGCTCCAGCCCGGGCACGGCCCTGAGGAAAGCCAGCTGAACCGCTGCCGGAAGCGACGTCGAGAGCCCGTTGACGTACATTTCGGAGGTGCCAAGTCCCTCGGGCTCGAGGAACACTTGGTGGCGGACCGCGTCCGGAAACCGGACGACCTTGTCCTCGACCGAGGGGCAATACCGTGGACCCCGTCCGCTGATCGCCCCTCCATAGAGGGCAGACTCGAGCAGGTGGCGCTGGATGATTTCCTTCACCTCGGCGCCGGCCCAGGTGAGGTAACAGGGCAGTTGAGTCGGATGCTCCTCCCGGTGGAACTGGCTGAACCAGTACGGCACACCGTCGCCATCCTGTCGCGTCAGTCGCTCCAGATCGACGGTCCGTCCGTCAATCCGCGGCGGGGTACCAGTCTTGAAGCGTTCTCGTGTAATACCATGATCAACAATGGCTTCCGAGATCGCTACAGAGGGAGCCTCGCCGGCCCGGCCGGCCGGCACCTGGGGGTCCAGGCCGAGGTGAATCGAGCCGCGAAGGAAGGTGCCGGCGGTGAGGACCACCGCCCGCGCCTCGAACCGGAGCCCCTCCTTCGTCACGACCCCCGCCACCCGTCCGGCCCGCATCAGGAAGGAATCGGCCGTGCCCTGCGCGAACCGGAGGTTGGGTCGGGCCTCGAGCAGCTGGCGCACTGCACGCCGGTACAGCGCGCGATCGCACTGCGCGCGTGGGGACCAGACCGCGGGCCCCTTCGACCGATTGAGCATCCGGAACTGGATACGCGCCAGGTCGGTGGCCCGGCCCATGACCCCGCCCAGCGCATCGACCTCGCGCACCACCGTACCCTTGGCGATCCCGCCGATGGCGGGATTGCACGACATATGGCCGATGGTCTCGAGGTTCTGCGTGAGCAGCAGCGTGCGTGCGCCTGCGCGCTCTGCGAGGGCCGCGGCCTCGGCGCCTGCGTGGCCGCCGCCGATGACGATGACGTCGTATCGCATGGAGGGAAGATAGACGGATGGCCCGCGCCACTCGGCGGTCTGGTACACGCGCCCCTCGACCAGCCTGCGTCTCGGGTACCGGCGGGAGGAAGGTCCGACGGCAGATGTGGTCGCTGGGGTCGTCCGCTCCGGAAGTTCTCTAACCTCGCCGCCCCACTCCCCTGCGAACTTCCTGCGCGGACGATCCCCTTCCTCCCACATCGCCGAGCACCTGCTCCTTGCGCTAGAGGCCGACGAAGGGATTGGTCCGGAGGGCCGTCAGTTCGAGTCCCCCGGAGCGAC
>DAOMFQ010000015.1:0-17984 GCA_035429905.1 Gemmatimonadales bacterium | reverse complement strand
TCCATGAGGGGAAGGCGCACGACCTTGCCCTTCTCCGCACGGAACTGCTTGCCCAACGCCTTGAAAATCGCGTACATGACTCAGCTCGTTGCCAAAAGGTGGTTCCGTAGCAAGCCCAAAAGACTAATGGGGTTAGGGGGCTTCGTCAAGCCACCGCGTACTGCTCCGTGACGTCCCTGCCCCCCGGCCGGCTCATGAGCCGGAACTCGTCCAGCCGCATCATCGGGTCGTCCCGAAGCTCCAGCTCCAGCCCCGTGGACCGGACCAGGGCCTGGAGGAGCTTGGGCTCCTCCTCGAGGAGGTACAGGGCCACTTCCGGGTGGAGCCGGACGGCCAGCTGCCGCTCCCGGTGCTCGTGGCCGGCCCGGCGGAGGGACCGTTCCAGCCGGCGGGTGACAATTTCCGGCTTGAAGACCCGCCCGCTGCCGGCACAGGTGGGGCACTCGGTGGTCTGCGAGGCCCAGAGCGAGGGGCGGACCCGCTGGCGGGTCATCTCGATGAGGCCCAGCTCCGAGACGGCGAAGGCCTTGGTCCGGGCCCGGTCGCGGGTCAGGTGGCTTCGGAGCTCCTGGAGCACCTTCTCGCGGTTGGAGCGGGTGTCCATGTCGATGAAGTCGCAGACGATGATGCCGCCGACGTCGCGGAGCCGGAGCTGCCGGGCGATCTCCTTGGCGGCCTCGAGGTTGGTCCGGAGGATCGTCTTTTCGGGATCCTTCTTGCCCGTGTAGCGGCCCGTGTTGACGTCGATCGACACCAGGGCCTCGGTGGGCTGGATGATGATCGACCCGCCGGTCGGCAACTCGCAGCGCGGCTTGAAGAGGTCGCGGATCTCGGACTCGATGTCGAACTTGTCGAACAGCGGCTGGTCTTCCGTATAGTGATGGACCCGCTGCATCAGGTCGGGGTCCACCTGCGCCAGGTACTGCGCCACCTCGTTGTAGAGCTCCTTCGAGTCCACGTGCAGCGCGTCGACCTTGTCGCTGAAGAGGTCGCGGATGATGCCGCGGGTCAGGCTGGTTTCCCGCTGGACCAGCGCCGGAGCACGGACGAACCCCTTCTTGCGGTTGATCTTGGTCCAGAGCCCGATCAGCGACTCGACCTCGCGCGTCACCTGCTCCTCGGTGACGCCTTCGGCCACCGTGCGCACGATGACGCCGCCGGCATCCTCGGGCAGGACCTTCTTCACCATTTCGCGGAGCTTGGAACGCTGTTCGCGGCTCTCGATCTTGCGGCTCACGCCCACGCGCGAGGCGAAGGGCATGTACACCAGAAAGCGGCCGGGGAGGGAGATCTGCGCGGTGACGCGCGAGCCCTTGGTGCTGATGGGCTCCTTGGTCACCTGGACCAGGATGGTCTGCCCCTTCTTCAGGAGCTCCTGGATGTTGGGGACGGCCGCGCGGTTGCTGACCTCGCGCTGGCGGGGGGCGCGGGCCGGCGCGGACGCCTCGGGGGCGTCGGCATCGGGCACCTCGTCGTCGGCGTCGTCGCGATCGTCGGGGTCGTCGTCCTCCTCGGGCTCGAGGAGGTCGGAGGCGTGCAGGAACGCCGACTTTTCCAGGCCGATGTCTACGAAGGCGGCCTGGATGCCGGGGAGGACCGCATCGACGCGGCCGAGGTAGATGTCGCCGAGGGAGCGGCGTTGATCAGGACGATCGTAGAGCAGCTCGACGAGCCGATCGTCCTCGAGGATGGCCACGCGGGTCTCCCGCCGGCCACCATTGATGAGAATTTCGCGCTTCACGCGTATGAACCTCGACCGGCAACGGCCGTGCGGCCGGGCCCCACAGGGTCCGAACGAAGGCGATGCCGATCAGTACGAGGGAATCCCACGCGGCCGACCACCCCCCAGCCCTGTCGCGCCGGGCGGCCCAGGGGCCCTGGCCGGCGCGAAGAGTGGGGATCGGAACCACGGAGGACAAAACGGAGGGCGGGAATCCCGCCACCAGAGCATCAGAACGACGAACGACGAGAGTCGGCCGGCCGGACCCGGGGCGCCCCACCGGACCGGCCGGCACGGAGCGATCGTGGGTCCGGTCGAGGCCGGACATCCGAGCGAAGACACCAAGCACAGTCGCCCCCCAGGCTCGGACCCGGGAGGCGATCATGTCAATCGAAAGAAGGGGTGCAGCCAACTTCATGGCTGAATGATAGGACCGGCCAGCGGTTCGGGCAATAGACCGGGCCGGAATCAGGCGCCGTCGAGCGCCCCTAAGATGTGCCGGGCAATGACGATACGCTGGATTTCGCTGGTCCCCTCGCCGATCTCGCAGACCTTGGCGTCGCGCATCATCCGCTCCACCGGATAGTCCGTGGTGTAGCCGTACCCGCCCAGCACCTGGACCGCCTTGGTGGTGGCCCGCATCGCCAGTTCCGAACAGTAGAGCTTGGCCATGGCCGCCTCCTTCTTGAAGGGGCGTCCGTGCTGCTTGAGCCAGGCGGCGTGGTACAGGAGGTGGTTGCCGGCCTGGATTTCGGTGGCCATGTCGGCCAGCTGGAAGCTGATGCCCTGGAAGCTGCCGATCGGCTTGCCGAACTGTTTCCGCACGCCGGCATACCGGAGCGCCTCCTCGTAGGCCCCCTCCGCGATGCCCAGCGACACCGCCGCGATGCCGATCCGGCCCGCATCGAGGGTCTTGAGGAAGTTGACGAACCCCTCGCCGACGGCGCCGAGGACGTTCTCCTTCGGCACGATGGCATCCTCGAGGATCAGCTCGCGGGTGTCCGAGCTCCGCCAGCCCATCTTGTCTTCCTTCTTGCCGGCGCGCACGCCCGGTGTCTTGACCAGCGCGTCGTCATGGCCGACGCCGACGGCGCGGCAGCGCGCCAGGTCCACGCTGTCCTTGGTGACGATGAAGCTGGTGATGCCCCGGTGGCCCGGCCCGGGGGAGGTCCGCGCGGTGACGGAGAAGATTTCGCCTACGCCGGCGTGGGTGATGAACACCTTGGCGCCGTTCAACACGTAGTGGCTGCCCTTGTCCACCGCCGTGGTGGCGGTGCCGCCGGCGTCGCTCCCGGCGCCCGCCTCCGTGAGGCCGAACCCGCCCAGCACCTTGCCCGAGGCGAGGAGCGGCACATAGCGCTGCTGCTGCGCGGCGGTGCCGAACTCGACGATGGGGGAGGTGCCGAGGTTGGTGTGGGCACTCACCGTGAGGGCGTGGCTGGCGTCCACCTTGGCCAGCTCGTGGAGCACGATGTAATAGGAGATCTGGTCCATCCCGGCCCCGCCGAGCTCCTCCGGCCACGGCACGCCGAGGAGGCCGAGCTCGCCCATCTTGCGAACGCTTTCCCAGAGGAACTCGGAGGTGCGGTCGAGCTCTCGGGCCACGGGGGCGACGTCGGTGCGTGCAAACTCGCGCACCATGTCGCGCACCTGGAGGTGCTGCTCGCCGAAGTAGAACGGGAGGTCCATGGGCCATCCATGCCGGGGGTAAGGTTGCTGGCAATTTACCACGGGGCGCGGCCCGAAACACCTCACCCCCTGTCCCCCTCACCGGCCAGCGGAGAGGGGGGACGCATTACATTTGTGACCATCATGGCAATGCCCTCCCGATTGTTGCGCCCTGCCCAGTTCCTGGCTCTCGCCCTTGCGCTTGGTTGCGGCGACGAGTCCGGCCCCTCCGCCCCGCCGGTGGACCTGACGCTGCAGGCGGTGGACAGCGGGTATGATTTTCCCGTCCTGGTCATTGCCCCGCCCGGCGACGCGACCCGGCTCTTCGTCCTGGAGCGGGGCGGCCGCGTCATCCTGATCAAGAACGGCGTGCGGCAGGACTCCGCCTACGTCAACCTGACCGCCCTCACCGGCGTGCCGGGGGTGGCGCGGGAGTACGGGGTGCTGGGGCTGGCCTTTCACCCGCAGTACGCCACGAATCGCCGCCTCTTCGTGTACCTCGAAGACCTGAACGAGGACACGCAACTCATCGAGCTCGCGGCGGAACCGGGGCTCGATCACGCCAACCCGGTGCCGGTCCGGACCATCCTTCAGTTCTCGCAACCGAGCTACGCCATCCACTACGGCGGATCGGTCGCGTTCGGGCCCGACGGCTACCTCTACCTGGCGCCCGGCGACGGCGAGACCGGGGCGGTGCCCTCGAGCCCGGCGCAGGACAGCACCTCGCTGCTCGGCAAGATGCTGCGGCTCGACATGGACGGGGCCCTGCCCTACGCGATTCCCGCGAGCAATCCCTACGTGGGGCGCGCGGGATGGCGGGGGGAGATCTACCACGTCGGCCTCCGGAACCCGTACCGCTGGAGCATCGACCGCACCACGGGCGATTTCTGGATGGGCGATGTGGGCGAGGACAGCTGGGAGGAAGTGAACTTCGCGCCGGCTGGCGTGGGCGGACTCAACTTCGGCTGGCCCTACCGCGAGGGCACGCACTGCTGGATGCCGTCGGTCGGGTGCCCCTCGGCGGGGCTCACCCCGCCGGCCTACGAGTACCCGCACAGCGAGGGCTGCTCGGTCATCGGGGGCGTGGTGTACCGGGGCACCGCACTCACCGGCCGGCAGGGCACCTACCTCTTCGGCGACTTCTGCCGGAGCGACTTCCGCTCCATTACGCGCGCGTCCACCGGTGCCGTCAGCGCCGTCACGACGTGGGCGCCGGCGATTCCGGCGGACAATGTCTCCGGATTCGGGCAGGACGCGGCGGGCGAGGTGTATGTCACCATGGCGTCGGGGCGGATATACAAGGTGGTGGCGGAGTAGGCGGGGAAGCGGGGAAGCGTCGCACCCAAGGGGGTCGTGTGTCGGACATGGAAACAATTGAAGCGCGAGTCCGGACGTTGGAACAGCACAACCGGAGCCTCCGGTGGACCGTGCTCCTCACGCTCGTCCTCTCCATCCTCGGCCTGATGTGGGGCCGCGTATGGCCGCGGAACGGGGTGATCGTGGCGCAGGGGTTCGTGGTGGAGGACCCGGCCGGCAAGCCGCGCGGGTCGTTCGGGTTCGATGCCAGCGGGGTGGGGCTCAACCTCCAGGACCAGAATGGCCTCTGGCGCGCGGGGTTCCTGGTGGACGTGACGGGCCGCCCGGCCGTGTTCCTCTTCGACACCACCTCACAGCCGGTGTTCACCCTGAACCTGCAGCGGAGCGGCGCGCCGTTCCTGCGGATGCGCTCGCCGGTAGACGAGGCGGCCGTCACGGCACGGCTGGGCGAGGGAGGCAGGCAGGGCGTGCTCGTGTCGGGCGGGAAGGACACGGTGGCGCTGGCGTTACCGCGCTAATCCTGGACCCCGGCGTTCGCCGGGGTGACGATCGCAACCGGAGCACCGATGGAGGCGCTCCCCGAAGTACCGCAGTAGTTCCGCCCGGCGGCACCCGCGAGTCGTCGCGTACCGCTCCATCGCCGCCACCCGCGCCAGCGCCCTGCTCCGCCGGCTCCGGATGCGCTGCCAGTCGGGCGGTCCGTCTTCCGGGCGCAGTTCCTTCCGCAGCCGTTCCACGCTCTCCCGCACATTCGACGGCAGCCGCGCCAGGGCGGCAGAGTCCGCCCACGCCGCGCGGAGCGTGCGCTCCGGCGGGAAGGTGACCTCCAGCTGCCGCCGGTGCAGCTCGGCGTCTCCCTTGCCGAAGAGCAGCACGCAGCGCGACGGCGCGCCGTCCCTCCCCGCCCTCCCCGCCTCCTGGTAGTACGACTCCGGCGTCGGCGACGTCATCCAGTGCACCACCACCCGCACGTCGGGCTTGTCGATCCCCATCCCGAAGGCGCTGGTGGCGGTCACGACGTCGAGCCGGCCCGACAGAAACCGGTGCAGCACTTCCTGCCGGCGCTCCCGCTCGAGCCCCGCGTGATAGGCCGAGCTCCGGAAGCCGGCCACGTGGAGCGACTCGGCCAGCCCCTCGGTGATCCGCCGGGTGGGGGCATAGACGATCGCAGTGCCACGGCGCGGCGCCAACTGCGCGAGCAGCGCGCGGAACCGATCGCGGTCGGTCTTCACCCGCTCCACGCCGAACCAGAGGTTGGGCCGGTCGAACGAATCGAGGTGGAGGTCGTGGCGGCCGGCCTGGCCCAGCCGCAGCGAGTACACGATATCCTGCCGGACCTCCGGCGTGGCGCTCCCGGTGAGCGCCACCACCGGCGGCCGCCCGAGCCGGATCCGCGCGGCGAGGAGCAGCCGGTAGCTGGGGCGGAAGTCGTGCCCCCACTCACTGATGCAATGCGCCTCGTCCACGGCGAGGAGGCTCACCACGGCCCCCATGGCGGTGAGCTCGCCCGCCAGCCGTTCCAGCCGCTCGGGCGACACGTACAGGAGCTTTAGCACGCCGGCGCGGATGGCTTCCAGCACGACTGCGCGCTCGGCGCCCTCCTGCGTGCTGTTGAGGGCTGCCGCCGGCAGGCCGCGCCGGACAGCCGCCTCGACCTGGTCCTGCATCAGGGAAAGGAGCGGCGACACCACCACCGTGAGCCCCGGCAGCACCATGGCCGGCAGCTGGAAGCAGACCGACTTTCCGCCGCCGGTGGGCAAGACCGCCAGCGTGTCGCGGCCCGCGAGCACCGATTGCACCACGCGGCGCTGCATGGGCCGGAAATCAGGGAAGCCGAAATGCCGGAGGAGGGCGGCGCGGGCGGCGTCCAGGCGCTCGACGAGTGGGATCGTCACGCACGAAGGGTGGCCGCGGTGATGGCAGGAATGCGTATCAGGAGCGCGCGGGCGGGCACCAGCGCATGCGGGTCACTCCGAGGTGTCGGTCGACCCTCCCCGCTTTTCCTGCATTCGCCGCTGGATGGCCTGGAACACCCGGGTGCCGAGGGAAAAGCCGAGGAAGCCGATGGCCACCCAGCCCAACCGGCGGTCGTCGCGCGCCACGGCAAGGGCCGCGGCGAGGAACCCCATCAGCGAGGTGAAGAGCCGGAGCGGATTCACTTCGCGAGGAAGGCCTGGATGGCCTTCCGGAAGTCGGGCGTGGTGCGGGAGAGGGCGTTGACCTGCGCGCCGAGGGCAATGCCCTCCTGGAACGATAGCCCGTCGAGCTGGTAGAACTGCCGCTTGGTGAGGGCCAGCGCGGAGCCGCTCGCCGACGCGAGCGCCGTGAGGACCTTGGCGGATTCGGTGCCGAAGGCGGCGTCGGGCACAACGCGGGACACCAGGCCAGCTACCTGCGCCTCCCGGGCCGTCAGAATGCGCCCGGTGGCGGCCAGGTCGAAGGCGAGCTTCTCGCCGGTGAGCCGGCGGAGCAGTGTCATGACCATCGCCGGCACGAAGCCGCGCTGGATTTCGGGATAGCCGAACTGGGCGCTCTCGGTCGAGAGCACGAGGTCGCAGGCGGTGGCGAGGCCGGCCCCGCCGGCCAGCGCCCGCCCGTGCACCAGCGCCACCACCGGCTTGGGGAGTTCCCGCATCCGCACGAACAACCCGCCCAGGTGCATCGCCGCGTGCTCATTCTGGTCCGGCGTGGCGTCGGCGCTGGCCAGGAGCTCGGCGAGGTCGGCGCCGGCGCAGAAGTCCTTCCCTGCCCCGCGCACGGCCACGACCCGCACCTCGGCGTCGAGGTCGGCGCGTTCGAGGGCGGCGTGCAGTCCGTCGAGCGTGGAGGTATCGAGCGCGTTTCGCTTGTCGGGACGGTTCAGCGTCAGCGTCAGCACGCCCTGGGCGAGCTGCACATCGAGCGGCGTGTTCACCTGGCCCCCTTCCGCGCCACCCGCGCGACGGCCGCGGGCACCGGCACCTCCATGCGGAGAAGCGCCGTCGAATACACCTTGCCCTGGGCGTCGGTCTTGAGCGAGATGGTGCCGCCGCCGTCGAGCGCGTCGTGGAGGAGGAAATTCAGCGCCGAGAGGTTGGGCAGCTCGTAGCGGTCCACGCCGCTCACCATCCCCTTGAAGTGCCGGCGCACCCGCGCCACGGTCACCTGCTTCCGGAGGAGCTCGTACCACTCGGGCCGGAGCGCAATCAAGCCGACGTTGGCGGTGTTGCCCTTGTCGCCCGAGCGCGCGTGAGCCAGGTACCGCAGCTGGAGGGAGACGCTCTTGGGTGTCGGCATCAGGCCTCCAGGATCTCGACCCGCACGCCGGGCTCGACGGCGGTCCGGTCGATGAGCGCGGGCCAGTAGGCCACCACTTCCTCCACTTGCGGGCGCCCGCCGGCGAATCCCGTCACGCTGGGCGGCCCGGTCAGCACCAGCGGGGCGATCTCCCGGGTGAACCGCTCGACCGCGGCCTTGTCGGGCGAGCGGACACCTATGCGCAGCTGCACCTCCGGCGCCTCTGGATCGGCGGGGCCGGCCAGTCGGCCGTGAGTGGCGTCCACCCCCACGTACTCGGTGAGCACCTGCTCGAACTTGAGCCCCAGGTCCACCAGCCGCTGCCGGAGAATCTTGTCCGCCGCGCGCGCCTTGTCGTAGGCGTCGGGCCAGCTGTACACCAGCGTGCCGACGGCCTTGTACCCGTAGAAATAGGAGACCGACACCTTGAGCATGGGGGTCCGCGGCCCGCCCCTGATGCCGCTCACCCGGACCCGGTCCTTGCCGGCCTGCTCCAGACGTATGGTGGTAAAATCCGCGACGCCGTCCGGCGTGATGTACTCGTGCGGGTTGCCCATTTCATAGACCAGCTGCTCGGTGACCGACGCGAGCGACACCACGCCGCCGGTGCCCGGGTGTTTGGTGATGACGAAGCTGCCGTCCGCCGACGCCTCCGCGATCGGGAAGCCCGGATTGGCCAACCCCTTCACCGAGCGCCAGTCCTTGAGGAGGTTGCCCCCGGAGCTCTGCGCGCCGCACTCGATGATGTGCCCGGCCACCGTGCCGGCGGCCACCTTGTCCCAGTCGTCGGGATCCCACCCGAACTCGTGGAACATCGGCGCCAGGGTGAGCCCGGTGTCGGTGACGCGGCCGGTGATGACCACCTGCGCGCCACGGTCCAGCGCCTCCACCATCGGGCGCATGCCGAGGTAGGCATTGGCGGACAGCACCTTATCGCGGATGTCGGACAGCGGCCGCCCGGTCTCCATGTCCTTCAACTGGTGCCCCGCCGCGATCAGCTGGTCGAGGTCGGGGAGGAGGTCGTCTCCCGACACGAGGCCCACCTTCAGCTTGCCACCCAGCCCCAGCTTCCGCGCCACCTCCAGCACCGCCTCGGCGCAGCCCCGCGGGTTCACGCCGCCGGCGTTCGAGGTGACGCGAATCCCCTTCTTCACGACGTCGGGCAGGATCCGCCCCATGAGCGGCACGAAGTCCCTCGCGTAGCCGGCTCGCGGGTCGCGCGAGCGCTGCTTCTGCATGATGGACATCGTGACTTCGGCCAGGTAGTCCATCATCAGGTAGTCGATCGGCCCGTCTTGCACCTGCCGGACGGGGGCCTCGAGCCAGTCGCCCCAGAACCCCTGCCCTGCCGCGATCCGGACCACCTGCTTGCCGCTCATCGCATCACCGGCCCGATCGGCGCCGGGAGTCCGGCCTCGCGGGTCCATCGAAGGTCTCCGTCCATCACGACCGCCTGGGCCAGCGGGAAGAACGCCTCCGGCATGGGCCAGGGCGGCGCCGCCAGCTGGAACCGGACCGCCCCGTGCGCGCCTGGCGTGAGATGCACACTGCGGGTGTCCTCTCCGGCGCTCACGTCGAGCGGCACCGGCGAGTCGGCATAGAGGCGAATCCGCACGTTGAGCTTCCACACACCGGCGGCGGTCGTGTCCCCGAACGCGGGCACCAGCCTGAGGGTCAGCGTCTGGCCCGCCAGCGCCCCGGTGAGCTCGGTGCGGAGCCGCACGTCGGCGTAGTTCATCGGTTCGTTGGCCACGATGCGGCCCGACTGGTCGTAGAGGGCCACGGCAAAGTCGGTGAAGCGTGACCACATCTCCCGCGGCATGTCGGCATCGATGACCAGTTCCCTCGCCCAGGCCGGCGCGGTGAACGCCACCTCCTCGGCGCGCGAGCCGCTACCCGGCACCAGCGCGCCGCGCTGTGCGCCGATCAGCGCCACGCCCGCCTGGAGGTCGGCGGCGGCCTTCGAGCGGTTGTCGAGCGACAGCTCCACGCCCTTGCCGTCCCGCTTGAGGCCGATGCGCACCGGCGAGGTCAGCACGCTCACCGACGCGGCGCCGGCGGCCACCGGCGAGCCGAGGGCGTCGGCCTCCCAGATGCCGGTCCGCGTGTCGGAGGCGTCCACCACGAACTCCGCCGGGGCGGCGGGGCCAGCGCCCTGGATGTTCTCGTCGAGGCCGGGCCTGCCCCCGGGCATGAAGAGCGCCCCGAGAATCGTGGGTCCGTCGCCGTCGGAGGCAACGCGGACCGCGAACGGGCGCCCGGAATCGACCGCGAAGAACACCCGCGCCGTGCCGCCAGCGTCGAGCGCCACGGGCCCGAGGGTTGTATCCGCCTGGACGGGCACCACAACAGTATTGACGAGCCGGAAGAGCGGCCCGGCCATCGTGTCCGGCCCCCAGCCGGTCACCACGCCGACGTGCGCGCCGGCCGTGCGGAGCTGCTCGGTACGGTACCGAAGCAGCACCTCGGTCACGCCCGCGGCAAGCTGCAGCGACGCCGGGGCGAGCAGCCAGGGGCTGTCGCTCCGGAGGGTGACGGCAATCGGCGCGCTCCCCGCGGGGCGCTCGAGCTGGAAGCGCTGGATCGAGTCTGCCGCGGACGCGAGTGTGCGGTAGCCGGCGCTCACCCCCGCGCCGCCGACGGCGCGCGTCTGCACCTCTGGGACCGTGCGCCGATCGCTGAGCCACGACCAGGCGGCGCCGATGTCGGGAGTACCGGTGCCCTGGTCGAGGTAGGTGGCGCTGGGCAGCGGGCGGGCGGTGACCATCAGGGCCTGCTTCAGCTGCAGGGCGTTCGGCGCTTGCCCATTCGCCCCGGCCGCCGAACGGAGGAGCGCGAGCAATCCCGCCGCATAGGGCGACGCCATGCTGGTGCCGCCCTTCCGCTCGTCGCCGGTGGCCCAGCGGGGAACGGAGGAGTACGCCACCCCGGGGGTGACGATGTCGGGCTTGGCGAGCTCGCCGCCACGCGCCGAAAAGTACGCCACGGGGTCGGGCCGCCCGTCGGTGGGCGCACCCTCGAGGAACGCCAGCGGGAAGGTGGCGCCCACCGTCAGCGCGCGGTCGGCCGAACCCGGGAAGCCGAGGGTGGACAGCCCCGGGCCGTCGTTGCTGGCGCTGATGGCGAAGGGGACATCGGGATTGGCGGCCAGGATCGAGTCCACCAGCAGGTCGATCCGGGCGGTGCCTTCCACCTCGTTGCCGACGCCGAAGCTCATGTTGAGCACCAGCGGCATCTGCCGCGCCCGCGCAAACTTGATGGCGTAGTCGATGCCGCGGAGCATGCTGCCGGTCACCGTCACGCCGCCGTGCGCGTTGTTGGCGATCTTGAGGCCGAGGAGCTGGGCGCCGGGCGCCACGCCGTCGAACCCGCCCACGCCGTAGAGGTCGTTGCCGGCCGCGATGCCGGCCACGTGCGTGCCGTGCCCGGAGGTGTCGAAGAAGAGGTCGAGCGAGGGAATGCCGTTCGCGACGGTGAAGTTGACCGCCACCGTAAGCGGCGACGGCTTGCCCGGCTGGGCCCAGCCGAAGGTGTCGCGGCCGTGGAGGTAGTCGTGCACCGGGCGCTCCCCGCTGAAGGAGCCGTCGCCGTCGGCGTCCACCATCGCGATCCAGCCGTCGCTGGCCTGGGTGACGAGCACCACGAGCGAGTCCTGGTCGTCTCCATCGCCGTTCAGGTCGGAGGCGGGCAGCTCACCAAGCGGCCGCTCACGCAGCACGCCGCCGAAATACGGGCCGGCGCCGGCCAGCATGCGCACCCGGGTCATGCCACCGAGCGTGGTGCCACCAATGCGCACCGAATCTCCGTCCGCCGCGAGCCGCTTGAGCGGAACCGTGCCCTCGCCGGAGAAGTCGCGGAGGTCGAGGAGCTTGGCGCTGCCGGTGGGGGTGCGCTGGAGCCCCGGCACGCCGGCATCGATGCCGCTGTCCAGGATGCCGATGAGCACGCCGCGGCCGTCCCACTCCGGGTGCGCCTTGAGGAAGCCCGGCACGCCGGTGGCCGCGAGGGGCATCCATCCCTTGGCGAACGCCGCGTCGGCGGGTGCCAGCGGCGGCGGCGGTTCCGGATGCTCCGGCTCGGCCGGCGGCGGGGTCGTCACGTCGGGCACGTCCCTGCGGCCGGGATCGACGTTGGGGGCTGGGGGCTGTACCGGGGCGGGAGCGCAGCCGAGGAGGGCGGCTCCCAGCAGCGCGAGCAGGCGATTGCGCATCAGCGTTGGGGTACCGTGTCGAGCGGGGGAAGCACGAAGGCGCCGAGGTGCGGGCCCCCGTAGTTGGCGACGGTGCGGAGGAGGAAGGACAGCTGGTCGCGGGTTTCTTCGGGAGTGATGATGGCGTCCACGTAGCCGCGGGCCGCCGCATACTTGGCGTCGAGCTGGTGCTCGTAATCGGCGCGCATCGACTCCATCGAGGCCTGCACCGCCGACGAGGGCTCCGCGCCGGCCTGTTTGGCCTTCTCGATGTCGGGACCGTGCACCGCGCTCACCGCCGACTCGCCCTCCATCACGGCCATCCGGCCCGTGGGCCAGGACAGGATGAAGTCGGGGTCGAATCCCTGCCCCGCCATCGCGTAGTACCCGGCGCCCGAGGCGTGGTTGACGGTGAGCACGATTTTCGGCACCACCGCGGTGGCCATGGCCTCGACGAAGTGCGCCCCCGCCCGGATGATGCCGGAGTGCTCCGCCTCGGGGCCCACCATGAACCCGCTCACGTCCTGGATGAAGAGCAGCGGGATCCGCTCCCGGCTGGCGGTCTCGATGAAATACGCGACCTTCTCCGCGCTTTCCGTGTACACGATGCCGCCAAACTTGGGCCGCGACCCTTCGGCGCCCTTGACCAGCCCGCGCCGGTTCGCGATGACCGCCACCGGCCACCCCTCAAGGTGGGCGTGGCCGCAGATCATCTCGCGGGCCAGGTCGGGCTGGAACTCGTCCAGCACCCCGCCGTCGAGGAGGCACTCGAGGAGGTGTGGCATGTCGTAGGACATCCGGTGGTCGTGCGGCAGCAGGTCGTAGAGCTCGGTCGGCTTCCGCTTCGGTTCGCGCGACGCCTGCACCCGGTGCCGCACGCCGTCGTGCCGCGGGAGCCGCCCCACGTACTCGCGGATGCGCTTCAGGCACTCGGCGTCGTTGGCGGCGCGGTAGTGGGCCACCGCGCTCACCTCGGTGTGGGTGCGGGCGCCACCGAGGAATTCGCCGTCCACCGTCTGGCCGGTGGCGCCCTTGACCAGGTTGGGGCCGCCGAGCCCCATGAAGCTGGTGCCGTCCACCATGAAGATCACGTCGGAGAGCGCCGGGAGGTACGCGCCGCCGGCCACGCAGCTTCCCATGACAGCGCTCACCTGCGGCACGTGCAGGAAGCGCCGCATGATCGAGTTGTAGTAGAAGATGCGCGCCGCACCATACTGGCCGGGGAACACTCCGCCCTGGTACGGCAGGTTGACCCCGGCACTGTCCACCAGGTAGATGATCGGGATCCGCTGCCGCATCGCCACTTCCTGCGCGCGGAGGATCTTTCGGATGGTCTCCGGCCACCAGGAGCCCGCCTTGACGGTGGCGTCGTTGGACACGACCACCACTTCCCGGCCCTCGACGCTCCCGACCCCCGTGATGACCCCGGCGCCCGGCGCCTGCCCGTCGTACTGGTCGTAGGCCATGAGGAGGCCGAGCTCGACCCACGGCGTCTTCGGGTCGAGGAGCTTCTCGACCCGTTCGCGCGGGGAGAGCTGCCCCTTCTCGTGCATCTTGGCCACGCGCTTGGCACCGCCCCCGGCCTGGAGGCGGCGGGCGAGCTCGAGGTATTCGTCGGTCAGGGTGCGGAGGCGGCCGGCGGGAGCTGCGCCTGTGGGCTTGGGCACGTCAGTCCTTGAGGTGGTCGGCGGCCCAGGCCTGGATGTATTCCACCAGGTCGGAGGTCGGGGTGCCGGGGCCGAAGAGCTTGCCGGCGCCCAGCTTCTGGAGCGCCTCGACGTCCTCCGTGGGGAGGATGCCGCCGCCGGTGAGGAGCACGTCCTTCCGCCCCTGGGCGTCGAGCAGCTGGCGCACCCGCGGGAAGAGCGTCATGTGGGCGCCGGAGAGGATCGAGAGCCCCACCACATCCACGTCTTCCTGCACCGCCGCGCCGGCAATCATCTCCGGAGTCTGGTGGAGCCCGGTGTAGATGACCTCCATCCCGGCGTCGCGCAGCGCGGCGGCCACCACCTTGGCGCCGCGGTCGTGCCCGTCGAGGCCGGGCTTCGCCACGAGCACCCGGATGGGCCGGGAGGGCGACTTGGTGCGTGTCATGCGCGCGAGCTCCTGTCTGAAGGAAGCGGCTACCGGAACCGCAGCAGCGCCGCCATGCCGTGAATGATCTTCTTGGCCGACGCCTCGTACACCACGTTCACGTTGATCCGCTGGCGGAGCGCCTCTTCGATGGCGTCGTCCACCACGTCGAGCACCGGCACCACGTCCGGCTCTCCGCGGAGGTCGGCGTCCATGATGGCCAGCCGGCCCGACGCCATGGCGCGGTAGCCCGGCTCCGCCACGTCGGGGTCCACCAGCAGGGTGCGCACCTGCCCGCGGCCCAGCGCCCGGAGCGTCTCGCGCACGCCGTCCACCGCCCAGCCGGTGCCGAGCCCCTCCTCCAGCTCGTGGAGCAGGAGCAATTCTGAGGCGCGCTCCCACTCGTGCCGTACCGCCAGCGTGGCCTGCAGCACCTCGGCGGGCTTGACCGACTTGGCGTTGAGCCGCACGGTGCCCATGAACCGGTCGAGCAGGTACGGATGCAGGAAGGGCTGCAGCGCCCCGGCGTCAGTGCCGATGCCCGCCAGCACGATCCCGTTGACGGGGTCCTTGCGGTCGAGCGCCTGCAGCTGCGCGGCCGCGGCCTCGAGGTGCCGGGCGCGCTCCTCGCGGATCCGGTTGTGGTAGCTGTGCTCGCCCCAGCCGGGGCCGTCCTGGTCGCCGTGGTACCGGCCGCCGCGGGTGGCGGTGGCGGTGAGCCCCGGCACCTCGCGGACGCTGGAGGCCGTCACCTGGAAGAACCGCGCGGCGGTGCGGTCGAGCACCGCGGTCAGGATGCGTCCGAACTCGTCCTCGGTGGAGGCGAGCTCGCGCACCAGCGGGGTGCGGTCCACCGCGAGCCGGGAGCGGTGCACCGACGGCAGCGGCACCACTTCCCAGAGCTTGAGCGGCCCGGAGGCGAAGATGGCGATGCCCTGGGTGGCCGGTAGATTGCCGGGATGCTTCAGGAACGCCACCACCCGGGCGAGGTCGGCGCGCACCGCCTCGACGGTGGCCCGCTCCAGCCCGAGCGAGGGCAGCGCCTGCTCGATGGCCTTGACCCGGTTCTTCACCTTGATCAGGTACTTGCCCCGGGCACGGTCGCGCGGCTCCACCTTCAGGTAGCAGGTGACCACCCGGTGCTTGCCGGGGCGGACCTGGTTCAGGCGGGCAATCTGCGCGGCCATGCTGCCCGCGGCGGGTGCGGTGGTGCGAGCCATCGTATGCCTCCTGGCCAGCGGCCCAGGCGTCAGAAGAAGACCGGTTCCCGGTAGCTTCCGAAGACGCCCTCGAGCACGTGGCGGATCTCGAAGAGTGTGCAGTACGCGCGCGCGCAGTCGAGCATGGCGGGAATCACATTCCGGTCCTCCGCCGCCGCCTGGCGCAGCGCCTCGAGGCGCCGGTCCACCAGCGCCTGGTCCCGCGTGGCGCGAAGCCTGGCCAGCCGCTCGCGCTGCGACGATTCGGCCTCGTCGCCGACCTTCAGGATGTCCACCGGCGCCTCGGAGTCCTCGACGAACTCGTTGACGCCCACGACGGTGCGCCGGTGCTGCTCCACCTCGTGCTGGAACCGTGCGGCGGCCCGCGCAATTTGCCGCTGCGACCACCCCGCCTCGATGGCCTTGACCACCCCGCCCTGCGCCTCGATCTCGGCGAAGATGTCCTCGGCCTCGCGCTCCAGCTGGTCGGTGAGCGCCTCGACGTAGTAGCTGCCGCCGAGCGGGTCGCTCACGTTGGCCACGCCGGTCTCGTACGCCAGGATCTGCTGGGTGCGGAGCGCAATGCGCACCGAGTCCTCGGTGGGCAGCGCCAGCGTCTCGTCGAAGGCGTTGGTGTGGAGCGATTGGGTACCGCCGAGTGCCGCGGCCATGGCCTGGTAGGCCACCCGCACCACGTTGATGTGCGGCTGCTGCGCGGTGAGGGTGACGCCGGCGGTCTGGGAGTGGAAGCGCATCATCCAGCTCCGCGGGTCGCGCGCGCCGTAGCGCTCGCGCAGGTGCCGGGCCCAGATGCGCCGGCCGGCGCGCATCTTGGCGATCTCCTCGAAGAAGTCGTTGTGCACGTCCCAGAAGAACGAGAGCCGCGGCGCGAAGCTGTCCACCGCGAGCCCCCGCGCCAGGCCGTGCTCCACGTAGCAGAAGCCGTTGGCCAGCGTGAAGGCCAGCTCCTGTACCGCCGTGGCCCCCGCCTCCCGGATGTGGTAGCCGGAAATCGAGATGGTGTTCCACTTCGGCGTGTGCTCCGCCGCCCACTCGAAGAGGTCCACGATGATCTTGAGCGCCGGCTCCGCCGGGAAGATCCAGGCGTGCTGTGCCATGTACTCCTTGAGGATGTCGTTCTGGATCGTCCCCTGGAGCTTGTCGATCGACACGCCCTGCTTCTCGGCGGCGGCCACGTAGAAGCAGAAGATGATGGCCGCCGGGCCGTTGATGGTCATCGAGGTGGACACCTGGTCGAGCGGAATCCCGTCGAACAGCGTCTCCATGTCGGCCAGCGACGAGATGGCCACGCCGCACTTCCCGACCTCGCCCTCGGAGCGGGGGTGGTCGCCGTCGTAGCCCATCAGGGTCGGGAAGTCGAAGGCCACCGAGAGGCCGGTCTGCCCGCGGGAGAGGAGGAACTTGTACCGCGCGTTCGTGTCCTCGGCGGTGCCGAAGCCGGCAAACTGGCGCATCGTCCAGAGCTTGCCGCGATAGCCGGTGGGATGGATGCCGCGGGTGTAGGGGAACTGGCCCGGAAGGACGCCCTGGCCCAAGAGGTCGGCCGGGAGGTCGAGCGGTGTGTAGGCCGGCTCGACCGAGCGCCCCGAGACCGAGGTGAAGTCGGAGTCGTCGCGGAGCGGCATGCCGGCGAACCTGGCCCGCCAGGCGGCCACCTCGGCGCGTAGCGCCGCGAGCTCGCGCTCCTGCGCCGCGAGCCGGTCGCGCTCGGACTGGGTGTTGGAGGTCGTCATGGCCGGGCTCCCTGCTTCAGGGCGTCGAGGATGCTCGCCGCCAGTTCGTACGGACTGGTCCGTCCTTCCTCCAGGTCCTCCAGCCGGTCGCGGATGGCCTCCTCCGCGCCGCTCCCCTCCCAGACCCAGCGGACCAGCGCGCGGTCCACCACCTCCCGCGTCCGCTCCTCGAGCCGGCGGCGGCGGCGCTCCCGCAGGGTGCCCGACGCCGCGAGCCAGTGCCGGTGCGCCTCGAGCGCCGAGATGACCGCCTCGACGCCCTCCCCCTTGGCGGCCACCGCGGCGAGCACCGGATGCTTCCACCCGCCGTCGTCGGCGTCCGCCGCCTTGGCCTGCGCCTCCGCGCGAGCGCGAAAGCCGTGGTGCGCCGGCACGTGGCGGAAGGCGTTCCCCCGCCGGATGCCGAGGGTGATCTCGATTTCCGACCGCAGCTTGTCGGCGCCGGGTCGGTCGGCCTTGTTCACCACGAAGAGGTCGGCCACCTCCATGATGCCCGACTTGAGGGTCTGGATGCCGTCGCCCGACTCCGGCACCAGCACCAGGAGGCTGGTGTCGGCCATGCGCGACACCGCCAGCTCGGACTGCCCCACGCCCACCGTCTCCACCAGGATCCGGTCGAAGCCGGCGGCGTCGAGCACGTCGCACACCTCGCGGGTGGAGGTGGCGAGCCCGCCCAGCGAGCCCCGCGTGGCCATCGAGCGGATGAACACGCCCGGGTCGAGCGCGATGCTCTCCATCCGGATGCGGTCGCCGAGCAGCGCGCCGCCCGAGAAGGGACTGGTCGGGTC
>DAOMFQ010000014.1:0-18140 GCA_035429905.1 Gemmatimonadales bacterium | reverse complement strand
GGCGGGGGGCAGCAGTGCGGCATCCGGCCCGGTATCGAAAACGTGGCGGGCGCGGTGGCGCTGGGGCGCGCCGCCGGGCTGGCCGCCGAAGAGCAGCCGGGCAAGGCGACGCGCCTGGGTGCGATGCGCGACGCGCTCGCGGCACGGATCCGCGCCGCGGTGCCCGACGTGGTCTGGGTGGCGGAAGACGGCCCGCGCGCCCCGCACGTGCTGAGCGTGGCGGTGCCCGGCGCCGACGCCGAGGCGATGCTGATGCACCTCGACCTGCAGGGCGTGGCCGCCTCCGGCGGCTCGGCGTGCACCACGGGTGCCACCGAGCCGTCGCACGTGCTGACGGCCATGGGCGTGCCGCGCGCGCTGGCGCTGTGCACCGTGCGCTTCTCCCTGGGCCGGGAAACCACGCAGGCGGACATCGACCGCGCGGCGGAGGTGTTCCCCGCCGTGGTGGCCAAGGTGCGGAAGCTGGCGGGAGTGCTGGGTCGTGCGTGAGCGGGTGCTGGTCGCCATGTCGGGCGGCGTGGACAGCTCGGTGGCCGCGGCCCTGCTGGTCGAGCAGGGCTACGACGTGGTGGGCGCCACCATGAAGCTGTTCTGCTACGGCGACTCGGTGCCCGACCGCCCCTGCTGCTCGCTCGATTCCATCAACGACGCGCGCGACGTGGCCCACACGCTCGGCATTCCGCACTACGTGCTGAACCTCGAGGATCGCTTTTCCCTCCACGTCATCCAGAACTTCGTGTCGGAGTACAGCCGGGGACGCACCCCGATTCCCTGCGTCCGCTGCAACTCGTTCACCAAGTTCCGCGACCTCCTGGCCCACGCCGACGCGCTCGACTGCGCCTACCTGGCCACCGGCCACTATGCCGTGGCGCGGGATGGGGCGCTCTATCGTGGCGACGATCCGGGCAAGGACCAGAGCTACTTCCTGTGGGGCATCGACCGCGCGGTGGTGGCCCGGATGCTGACCCCGGTCGGCAGCTCGACCAAGGAGCAGACCCGCACCCTCGCCCGGCGGCTCGGCCTGGCCACCGCGGACAAGCCGGAATCGGTCGAGATCTGCTTCGTGCCCGACGACGATTATGTCGGCGTGCTGGAGCAGCACCTGCCGGCCGACGCGCCGGCGCTCACCCGGGGTCCGCTCACGATGGTCACCGGCGAGGTCATCGGCGAACACGAGGGCTTCGCGCGGTACACCATCGGCCAGCGCCGCGGGCTGCCCGGCGGCTTCGGCGAACCGATGTACGTGGTGGCCATCCGGCCGGAGCGGCGCGAGGTCGTCATCGGCCCCGCGGCGGCGCTTGAGGGACACCGGGTGGAGCTGGCCGAGGTCAACTGGCTCGCCGCGCCGCTCACCGTGGGCAGCCGCTGCGGCGTCCAGATCCGTTACCGCTCGAAGGCGATCCCGGCGACGGTGACCGGCCGCAGCGACGACGGCGTCTCATTGCTCCTCGACCTGCCGGCGCGGGCGATTTCTCCGGGACAGTCAGGCGTGCTCTATGGCGCCGGCGAGCAGGTACTGGGCGGCGGGGTCATCCAGTGAGGCGGCGCGGCACCCGGACCCTGGCTTGCACGTTCGCGGCCTCCCTGGCGTGCGCGGTGGGCGCCTCGGCCCAGGCCGCCAAGGTGCCACTTCGCGTGGAGTCCTTTCTCTCGGTCGCCGGCGTGTCGGACCCGCAGCCCTCCCCCGACGGCAAGCTGGTGGCGTTCACGGTAAGCATGCCGTCGCTCGAGGACGACAAGAACCAGACCCGGATCTGGTTGTCCGATCTCGGGTCGGGCGAGACCTGGGAGGCGACGTCGGGCAGCGGCAGCGAGCGCTCCCCGCGCTGGTCGCCGGACGGGAAGACGCTGTCCTACATCTCGACCCGGGAGGAGGGCGCCCAGATCTGGCGCCTGCCCATCCGGGGCGGCGAACCCACCCGGATCACCCGGGTCCCAGGCGGCATCGGCGACTTCTGGGTGTCGCCGGGCGGCAAGGCGCTCTACTACGTGCAGGACGTGAAATGGCCGGCCGCGCAGGAGATCGACCGCCTGAACGGCGTCTACCCCACCCAGGCGAAACTCTGGGACGGGCTCTTCTACCGGCACTGGAACGAATGGCGGGTCGGGCTCCGCCAGCACCTGTTCCGGCTGGAGCCCGGCGACACCACCGGCACCGATGTGACGCCCTTCGACCGGGACGTGCCCACCCTCGCCCTGGGCGGCGTGGGCGTGGCGCTCTCGCAGTTCGGCACCGAGCTCGCCATCGTGTTCAACCCCGATTCCTCGCTGGCGACGAGTACCAACAACGACATCTTCGTGATGGGCCCCGACGGCAGCGGCCGCCAGGCCATCACGAGCAACCCCGCCAACGACAACTCGCCGGCGTACTCGCCCGACAGCCGGTACGTGGCGTACCTGGCCATGACAGTGCCCGGATTCGAAGCCGACCGCCAGCAGATCATGCTCTACGAGCGGGCCACCGGCCGACGGCGCGGGCTCACGCCCGACTGGACCCTCAGCGTCGACGCGATCACCTGGACCCCGGACTCGCGGGCGCTGATCGCCGAGGTGCCCGAGCGCGGCGGCACGTCCCTGTACCGGATCGACCTGCCGGGGGGCCGCCGCACGCTGCTGGTGTCGGGGGGCAGCAATCACGGCGTCCGCATCCCGCCCCGGGGGGAGGAAATGGTCTTCACCCGGAGCACCGCGGACCGCCCGGCAGAGGTGTGGGCCGCCAACTGGACGACCGGCGTCGGCCTCCGGGCCGTGACCAAGCTGAACGAGGAGTGGGCCAAGGGCGTGGACCTGACGCCGGTGGAGCCGTTCGGCTTCGTCGGCGCCCTGGGCGACTCGGTGTTCGGATGGCTGATGAAGCCCCCGGGATTCGACGCGGGCAAGAAGTACCCGGTCGTGTACCTGATCCACGGGGGGCCGCAGTCGGCGTGGAACGACGAGTGGCACCCGCGCTGGAACTACGCCATGTTCGCGGCCCGCGGATACGTCGTGGCGGCGGTGAACTTCCACGGCAGCACCGGCTACGGACAGACGTTCACGAACAGCATCTCGCTCCACTGGGGCGATTACCCCTACGACGACCTGATGAAGGGCCTCGACGTGGTGACGGCGCTGCCCTATGTGGATGGCAGCCGCGTGGGCGCGGCCGGTGCCTCCTACGGTGGGTACATGATTTACTGGATGGCCGGGCAGACCACCCGCTTCCGCACGCTCGTGGCGCACGACGGCATCTTCAACCCGGTCAGCTTCACCGGCACCACCGAGGAGCTCTGGTTCCCGATTCACGAGTTCGGCGGCACGCCGCTCCAGCCGTCCGCGCGTGCCACGATGGAGAAGTGGTCGCCCGCCAACTACACCGCGCGGTGGCAGACGCCGATGCTGATTGTCCATTCGCAGGAGGACTACCGGGTGGATGTGTCCGAGGGGTACCAGGCCTACACCGCACTCCGCCACCGTGGGCTGCCAGGCCAGTTCCTGTACTTTCCCAACGAGGGACACTTCGTCCTGCGCCCGCGGGACCGCCGGCTCTGGTGGGGCACCGTGCTCGACTGGCTCGACGCCTCGTTGAAGCCCGGCACATGACGGTTCCCCTGCCCGCGGTGCGGCGGCCGTTTCGCTCCTTCCTGATCCGCTGGATGATCAACACGATCGCCCTGTCGGCGGCAGTCCAGCTCATCCCCGGCATCCACTTCACCGACGGCCCGGTGCAGCTCCTGCTGGTGGCGCTGGTATTCGGCGTCGTCAACGCCGTCCTCAGGCCCGTCCTGACGGTCCTGTCGTGCCCCCTGGTCCTGCTGACGCTCGGGCTGTTCACGCTGGTCATCAACGGCGTCATGCTGATGCTCACTGCGCGCCTGGCGGCCATCTGGCACCTGGGATTCCGGGTGGACGGGTTCTGGCCGGCGTTCTGGGGCGGGCTGGTGGTCGGGATGGTGAGCCTCGCGCTGGCGCTCCTGGTGAACGAAGAGCGACGCCCAAGGCCGGTCTGACCGCAGTCGCACAAACCGTATGGGCGGCTGCCCCAGGGCTCCCCGGCCGCAGTGGTCGGCGCGCGTTACAGCCTAAATTGTTCTATCACAACATGTTACACGTTCGTGACAGAGCTTCCCGCCCCGTGGCCGCCGGGGTAGATTCCCTGTGGCCATGACTTCCACCCCCACGCTCCCGACCCCTGCCCTGCCCGACCTGCGCCACGCGGGGCTGTACTTCAACCGCGAGTTGTCGTGGCTGGAGTTCAACCGCCGTGTGCTCCACGAGGCGCAGGATCCCCGCACGCCGCTGCTGGAGCGACTCAAGTTCCTGGCGATCTTCGCAAGCAACCTCGACGAGTTCTTCCAGGTGCGGGTGGCGGGGCTCCGGCGCCAGGTGGACGCCGGGTACAGCGAGCGGACCGCCGACGGGCTGACGCCGGAAGAGCAGTTGCGGCTGATCGCCCAGGTGGTGCGCGGCATGGTGGAGGACCAGTACCGCTGCCTGCTCGACGACCTCTGCCCCGAACTGGCGCGGCGTGGCGTCCAGCTGCTGCTGGATATGTCCGAGGTGCCCGAGGGGGACCGCGCCCACCTGGCCGAGTACTTCCAGCGCAACGTGTTCCCGGTCCTCACACCCCTGGCGGTGGATCCGGCGCACCCCTTCCCGTACATCTCGAACCTCAGCATCTCGCTCGCAGTCTTCCTCCGCGGCACGGACGGCACCGAGCGCTTCGCGCGGGTCAAGGTGCCGAAGATCCTGCCGCGGTGGGTGGCGCTTCCCGGCACCCATCGGTACCTGCCGCTGGAGCAGCTGATCGGTGCGCATCTCGAGTCGCTCTTTCCGGGCGTCGAGATCCTGGGCTGGCATCCGTTCCGAATCACCCGGAACACCGACCTCCAGATCGACCACGACGAGGCCGATGACCTCCTCAGCCTGATCCAGGAGGAGGTGCGGAACCGCCGGTTCGCCGAGGTGTCGCGACTGGAGGTCGGCACCGGCACGCCGCTGGGGCTCCGGCAGCTGCTGCTCGCGGAATTCAACGCGGCGCAGGAGGAGGGGATCGACCTGCAGCTGGACGACGTGTACGAGGTGCCGGGGCTGCTCGACGCCTCGGACCTGATGACCCTCGCCACGCTGGACCTGCCGGAGCTGCGCGACCCACCGTTCCTGCCGGTCACGCCGGCGAGGCTGGCGTCGGGGCGGAGCGTGTTCGACGTCATCCGCGAGGGCGACCTCCTCCTGCACCACCCGTACGACAGCTTCCAGACCTCGGTGGAGCGCTTCCTCCAGCAGGCGACGGATGATCCCGACGTGCTGGCCATCAAGCTGACGCTCTACCGCACCGGCGGCGACTCCAGCATCGCGCGGCTGCTGGCCCACGCCGCCGAGCGGGGCAAACAGGTGGCGGTGCTCATCGAGCTGCAGGCGCGGTTCGACGAGGAGAACAACATCATCTGGGCGCAGCGGCTGGAAGACGTGGGCGTCCACGTGAGCTACGGCGTGTCGGGGCTCAAGACCCACACCAAGATCATGCTGGTGGTGCGCCGCGAGGGGAGCGAGATCCGCCGCTACGTGCACATCGGCACCGGCAACTACAACCCGCGCACCGCCCGGCTCTACACCGACTTCGGGCTCTTTTCCAGCGACCAGGCGCTCGGCGAGGACCTGACCGACCTGTTCAACGAGCTGACCGGCTTCGGCGTGCCGGAGAGCTTCCGGAAGCTGCTGGTGGCACCCAGAGGGATGCGGGAGCGGTTCGTCGAGCTGGTCCGACGGGAGGCCGAGCATGCGCGCGCGGGGCGCCCGGCGCGCATCCTGGCCAAGATGAACGCGCTGGTGGACCAGCCGCTGATCCAGGAGCTCTACGAGGCGTCACGGGCCGGGGTGAAGGTGGATTTGATCATCCGGGGCATCTGCTGCCTCCGGCCCGGCGTGCCGGGCGTCAGCGACAACATCCGGGTCATCAGCATCGTGGGCCGGTTCCTGGAGCACAGCCGGGCCTTCTGGTTCCACAACGGCGGCGCCGACGAGGTCTACATCGGATCGGCCGACTGGATGCCGCGCAACCTGGACCGGCGGGTCGAGGCGGTGGCCCCGATCGAGGATCCCTTGCACCGCCGGACGATGCGCGAGGTGCTGGACTTGATGTGGGAAGACAACCGCCAGGCGTGGGACCTGCTGCCCGACGGGACCTACCGGCAGCGGCAACCGAGCTCGGCGGCGGAGGAACTCGCCACCCACCGGCGGCTGCTCGAACTGGCGGGGCGCTCGCCTAGTACTTGAGGCCGGCCGCGTCGGCCAGCTGCCTGGCCAGCGCTTCCTGCTCCGGGGTCAGCTGCTCGGGCAATTCGACCCGGACCGCCACGATCTGGTCGCCCCTCCGGCCCCCGCGCTCCAACCCCTGACCCTTGATCCGGAATTTCCGGCCCGGCTGCGTGCCGGGCGGGACCTTCAGCACGATCTTCTTGCCGTCGAGGGTCCGGACCCGGAGCCGCGTGCCGAGGAGCGCCTGCGCCAGGTTGATGGGCACCTCGCAGGCGAGGTCGAGGCCGTCGCGATGGAAGAAGCGGTCGGGCTCGACGGTGAAGACCACGATGAGGTCGCCTGCCGGCGCCCCGCCGCGTCCCGGCTGCCCCTGCCCCTTCAGGCGCACCTTGGCGCCGCTCTCTGTGAGCGGCGGCACGGTGATCATCACCCGGCGCTCGATCCGGAGATCGCCGGCGCCGTTGCAGGTCGGGCAGCGCTCCGAGGGAATGCTCCCCCGCCCGCGACACGCCGGGCAGGGCCGATTGACGGCGAAGCTCCCCTGCCCGAAGGAGATCGTGCCCCGACCCTTGCACTCGTCGCAGGTGGTGACCTTGGCCCCGGGTGCAGCGCCGCTGCCCTTGCATGTGGGGCACGCCTCGGTGACCGGCAGCGTGACCGGGACCTTGCCCCCCAGCATCGCGACGCGGAATGGCACCTCGACGTGGGCCTCGAGATGCTCCGCCGCCGGCTCCTCGCGGCGCCCCCGGCCGAAGATGGACGAGAAGATGTCGCCCAGGCCGCCGAGGTCGCCGAACTCGAACGCCTCTTCGGCCGGGCCCGGCCCGCCCGTCCCGCTGCCCCGCTGCCCCGCCGCGGCACCGGAGCGCCGCCCCTCGAACGCGCCCAATCGCCGCATCTGGTCGTAGTGCTTCCGCTTGTCCGCGTCGGACAGGACGGCGTGCGCCTCCGAAATCTCCTTGAAGCGCTCGGCCGCGCCGGCGTTGTTCGGATTGGCGTCGGGATGGTGCTGCTTGGCCAGCCGCCGGTATGCCTTCTTGATCTCCGCGGTGGTGGCCGAGTCGGGGACGCCGAGGACCTGGTAGAAGTCCCGCTGCGCCACCTAAGCCTGCCCCGGATCGGCGTAGACCTGCACCCGCGCGGGCCGGAGCAGCGCACCCTTGAAGCGGTAGCCCGCCTGGAAGGTGCGGCAGACCGTGTGATCCTGTTCCGGCGTGTCGGGAGGCGTCGTGGCCACGGCCTCGTGCACCGCCGGGTCGAACGGGAGCCCCTGCGGATCGAGCCGCTCCAGCCCCGCCACTTCGAGTTCCTTCCAGAGCTTCCGACCGACGAGTTCCATGCCGTGGGAGAGGGTCTCCACCGGCACGGCGGCGTGGTCCTCCGCCAGCAGGCGCTCCATGTCGTCGAGGACGTCCAGCAGGCGCCCCGCCAGCGCAGCCTGGGAGCGTGACGTCAGCTCCTCGCGTTCCCGCGCCACCCGCTTCCGGAAGTTGTCGTACTCGGCGGCCAGCCGGGCGTACCGGTCCTGGAGCGCGTCGTTTTCGGCCTCGAGGCGCTGGATGGCCTGGTCGGTCGGCTCCGCCGGGACGCCGCCGATGGCGGGAGCGTCCGGCAGCTCGTCGATCACCTTCTCGTCGTCAGTCACGCGGGGGTCCGAGGGAGTGTGCATAGGGGGAAGCTAATAGCAACCGGCATGCCTCGGGGATGGGTCATTCTGGCAGGATTCGGAGCCGCCGCCAGAGCTCGAACAGCGCGAACTGCGCCGCACGGCCGCGAATCTCCTCCCGCGTCCCGACGAGGTTCCGGATGATGGCCTCGGCCCCGCTCGGCAGCCGGAACCCCATCCAGACGGTGCCAACCGGCTTCTCGGCCGACCCGCCGTCGGGACCGGCAATACCCGTAATCGAGACCGCCACCTCGGCGCCCAGGCTCGCGGCCACCCCGATGGCCATCTCGCGCGCCACGGGGCCGCTCACGGCCCCCTCGGCCCGGAGAAGCTCCCCGGGCACACCCAGGAGCCGCTGCTTCGCCTCGTCGGCATAGGCGATGACACCCCCCACGAACTGGCTCGAGCTCCCCGGCACCGCCGTGAGCCGGCCGCCGAGGAGGCCGCCGGTGCAGGATTCCGCCACGGCAACCCGGAGCCGCCGGCGGCGGAGCTCGGCCAGTACCAGCTCGGCGAGGTCGGTGTCGCCGGTGCCGTACGCGTGCTCGCCGGCACGTTCGACGAGCAGGGCCGTGGCCTCGGCGAGCCGGCGGTCCGCCTCCGTGGCCGGGAGGTTCCAGGCAGTGACCCGGAGGTCCACCGAGCCGAGCCCCGGCAGGTAGGCGAGGGTGAGCGGGGCAAGACGGGCGTCGATGTCGCCCAGGCGCTCGGCCAGCGTGGACTCGGCGATGGCCGTGGTGCGCACGGTGACCGACCGGATGACGCCGCCGGCGCTCGTATCGGCCAGGCGCGGGAGGACGTGGGCCGCAAGGAGGTTGCGCATTTCGACGGGGACGCCCGGCAGCATGACCACCAGGCCGGGCGCGCCTTCGAGCCAGAGCCCCGGGGCGGTGCCCCACCGGTTCGGAAGGACCACGGCGCCCTCGGGCACCTCCGCTTGGCCGCGATTGTTGGCGGTGGGCACCCGCCCGAGTCGGGCGAACCGGGCCTCGAGAGCGGCCCAGACGGCGGCGTCGAACCGGAGCGGGGTGCTGAAGAGGCCGGCGATGGCGGTCTTCGTGATGTCGTCGGCGGTGGGGCCGAGCCCGCCCGTGGTGATGACGCGGCCGGTACGCGCGAGCGCCGAGCCCACGGCGTCGCGGATGGCGGCCGGGTCGTCCGACACCGCGGTGCGGCGCACCACGCGCACGCCGGCGTCGGCCAGTGCGCGCCCGATCTCGGCGCTGTTGGTGTCCACGGTGAAGCCGAGCAGGAGCTCGGTGCCGACCGTGACGAGTTCGACGTCCATGGCGATCGGGGTGCTTACTGCGGGTTCTGGGAGAAGAGGGCCCGGTAGCGGTACAGGTAGCCGAGGAAGGAATACACCGTCAGCGCGACGGCGAGCACGAGGGCCACGGCCACGAGGCCGCCGTGGAAGGTGTTCCAGAACTGGAAGAAGGGGCTCGATTCCCAGCCGAGCGGACGGCGGGCGTCGCGGAAGGCAAACCAGAGGAAGATGGCGCCGATGAAGATGCTCTGGAACGCCGTCTTGAGCTTCCCCGCCCCGCCGGCAGAGATGATGACCCCGTGCCGCTTGCCCCACCAGCGAAGCACCGTCATGGCGAACTCGCGCCCGAGCATCAGGAGGCAGGCCCACAGCGGGATGCTGCCCCAGATAGGGATGTCGTAGAGGTCGTGCCGGGTGCGGGAGATCCAGTAGATCGGGATGAGGCTGGCGAGGAGGAGGAGCTTGTCGGCGAGGGGGTCGAGGAGCTTGCCGAGGTCGCTCACCTGGTTGCGGCTCCGGGCCAGGTATCCGTCGAGGATGTCGGTGACCGCGACGATGATGAACACCACGAAGGCGATGAACTTGGGCCAGTAGCCTTCGATGAACGGGAGCAGGGCCACGACCGGCGTCATGGCGATCCGGATGAGCGTGACGATGTTGGGCAGGGTCCACATCGGCCCGGCTCGTGCTAGCCGAGGGTCTTCAGCACGAGCTTGCTGACGGCCTTCAGCGTGTCGAAGACGCCCTCGCCGTTGACGGCGACGGCCTCGAAGTAGGTGGCGCGCTCGATCCACTCGCCGTCGGCGTTCCGGCCCACGAGGAACTCGCCCTCGTGGTAGGGGTCCGCGGCGGGGCGCTGGCGGGCGAGCTCCTCGACCGGCCACCCCGGATTGAGCGCCGCCTGGAGGTCGGCGATCGGGGCGGCGTTCGGCAGGTCGCGCTTGTTGTACTGGATGATGAACGGGATGCGCGTGAGGTCGTACCCGTGCTCGGCCATGTTGTCGTACAGGTTCTGCATCGCCTCGATGTTGGCCTCCATCCGCTCGATCTGGCTGTCGGCCACGAACACCACGCCGTCCACCCCCTTGAGGATGAGCTTGCGCGAGGCGTTGTAGTACACCTGGCCGGGCACGGTGTAGAGGTGGAAGCGGGTCTTGAAGCCGCGGATCGTGCCGAGGTCCACGGGGAGGAAGTCGAAGAACAGGGTGCGCTCGGTCTCGGTGGCGAGGGAGATCATCTTCCCCTTGGCCCCCGGCGCGACCTTGTTGTAGACGTGCTCGAGGTTGGTCGTCTTGCCCCCGAGACCGGGGCCATAGTAGACCAACTTGCAGTTGATTTCGCGTGACGCGTAGTTGATCATCGACATGCGCGCGTGCCTTCTACTCGCCGAAGAGTTTGTCGATTTCGTCCTCGGCATCGCCGAGGAACGCCTGCTCGACCCGCGGCGCCGCGCCGCCGTCCCGCGCGAACATCGCCGTGAACACCTGCGTCAGGTCGCCCACCGTGCCCCGCACCCTGAGCTTGACCAGCCCCAGCGTGGTGCGGGTGTCGAACAGCACCACGAGAATGACCCGCCGGGCGATGTCGGCCAAGTACATCGAGGCATTTTCGCCCTGGTGGAACAGGCTGCCGAACTCCGGCTCGCCGATGAGGCGGGCCAGCTGGTCGTTGGCGCTGAAGTCGGCCGCGGCGAGCGAGGCGAACGTGGTCGGGTCGAACTCGGGCGGCTCGCCAGCCGTCGCCACCATCTGCCCGGTGCGGTCCACCAGCAGCGCCGTCCGCGCGTTCGATTCGCGCAGGAACGCGGTCAGGAGCACGACGATCTTGTCGTGATCCGCCTCGGCGAGTGACCAGCTGGACGCACCGGACATGCAGGGTTCCTATCCGAGGGAGACTTCGAGCCGCCGGAGCAGCGCCCCGGCCCGGCGCCGGAGCCCGGGATCCGCTTCCCAGACCAGGTAGTCGCGCAACACCCGCGCCGCCTCCACCGAGCGTTCTCCCGCCAGGTAGGCCAGGGCGTCGGCCCGCCGCCGGAGCTCGGGGCTGAAGAGGTCGGCGCGGTGCCGGTCGAGCCGCCGCTGGGCCACCCGCCACCCGACCACCAGCCCTGCCAGCGCGCCGCCGAGGAGCAGGAGCCCCCGGCCCGTCACCGCGACACGTCCTGCCGGGCGAGGAGCGCGTGGGCCAGCGTGACGCCGTCGACGTACTCGAGGTCGCCTCCCATCGGGAGCCCGCGCGCCAGCCGGGTGACCCGCACGCCCGCCCCCGCGAGCAGCTGCTGGAGGTAGGTGGCCGTCACCTCGCCCTCCATGGAGGGATTGGTGGCGAGGATGACCTCGCGCACGCCGCCGGCCCGCACCCGCTCGAGCAGGCTGTCGATCCGGAGCGCCTCGGGTCCGATCCCGTCGAGCGGGGAGAGCCGGCCCCCGAGCACGTGGTAGCGGCCGCGGAACTCGGTCGAGCGCTCCACCGCCTGGACCGAGGCGGCTTCCTCCACGACGCAGAGGAGGCCGGCGTCACGCCGGGGATCGCGGCAGAATTCGCAGCGCTCCTCCTCCGCCACGTAGCCGCACTCGGCGCAGGCGCGCACCGTGGTGGCCACCTGGTCGAGGGCCCGCGCCAGGCGCACCGACTCGTCGGGCCCCTGCTGGAGGAGATGAAACGTCAGGCGCTGCGCCGTTTTCCGACCGATGCCGGGGAGCCGCGCCAGCTCGGTGATCAGCGCGTCGATGGCCCTCACCGCTCAGAGCCCGAGCCCGGCCGGGCCGGGTTGGACCTTCCGCATTTCCGCCTGCACCAGCTCGGCGGCGCGCCGCTGGGCCTCCGCCACCGCGCCCGTCACCAGGTCGGCCAGAAGCTCCGCATCGCGGCCCTCGAATGCCTCGGGGTCGATGGTCACGGCACGCAGGCGGCCCTGGCCGTCCACGGTGGCCCGGACCAGTCCGGCGCCTGCGCTCGCCTCGACGGTACGGCCCGCGAGTTCGATTTGAAGCTGCGTCAGCCGGCCCTGCACCTGCTGGCCCAGCTGGAAGAGTTGCTGAAGATCGGCCATTCCACACCTAAGTCGCTGTCAGACTGCAAAGTACGGGTGCCCTCATATTGGGGCAACCCGCGTCGCTATTCGAGCACCTCGAGGTCCAGCACGGTGGCCGCGACGTCGAGCGTCGGGTCCTTCTTCCGGACCTTGTTGAGCCGTTCGGCGCGGACCCCCTCTTCCGTGAGCCGCTCGGGACGCGCCGCGGTCGCGGGGGGCGCCACCTCGACGCGCGCGGCGGTGCCGACCACCGCCGTGATGATCGCGTCCACGGCGCCCGACTGGCGATCGAGCGCCTCGCGGTACATCGGGTTCTCCTCGGTGAGCTGCAGACGCACCACGTTTCCGTCGATGGTCGACGGCTCGCACGCGGCCAGGGCGGCGCCGAGGAAGCTCCCCTGCTCGCGGCCCCGCGTCACGACGGTGTCCCACGCGGTGATCAACGCGTCGAGGTCGAGGCCGGTGGCGGGCGCGTCCTTCGGGGGCGCGGGCTTGGACGCTGGCGCGGCCGCGACCGCGCGGCGGGGAGGCGGAGAGGCGGGGACGGGCGAGGCGGTGGGGCCGCCCGACGCCGGCGGTGCCCCGCCGGAGATGACTGCGGCGAGGTCCACCGTGCGAACCATCAGGGTCCAGCGGAGCAGCAGCGTCTCTACGGCCAGCCGCGCGTTGCCGCTCCGGCGCACGGCGGTTTCGCTTTCCGCGAGAAGCCGGAGCATCCGGAGCACGTCGCCCTCGGTCAGCTTGCCCCGATATTGATCGAGTGCCGCGCGGAGTGATTCGGTAATCTCCTCGGGCTCCACGCCGACCTGGAGCATCAGGAGCGAGCGCAGCATTTCTCCGGTGCCGCCCAGGAACTCGGCGAGGTCGGCGCCGGCGTCGAGGAGCGTGGCCACCAGGGGGAAGATGCCGGCGGGGTCGCGTCCGGTCACGACGCGGAGGACGTCGGCGTAGAGCTCGTCGCCCACCAGCCCGAGGACCTCGCGCACCCGCTCGGCGGTGACCGCGCCCTCCCCGAAGGAGAGGCACTGGTCGAGCACGGAGAGGGCGTCGCGCATGCCGCCGTCGGCGTGGCGCGCGATCAGCGTGAGGGCGTCGTCGTCCGCGGCGAGCTTTTCGGCGGCGAGCACCTCGCGGAGCCGGGCGCGGATGGCCACCGGGCCGATGCGCCGGAAGTCGAAGCGCTGGAGCCGGGAGAGCACCGGGGCGGCGGTGTTGAAGATCTTGGCCGGCTCGGTGGTGGCGAAGACGAACACCACGCCCGGGGGCGGCTCCTCGAGGATCTTGAGGAGGGCGTTCCACGCCTCGCGGGTGAGCATGTGCGCCTCGTCCACGATGTACACCTTGTGGTGTCCCTCCTGGGAGGCGGCGTACATGGCGCGTTCGCGGAGCTCGCGGGCGTCGTCCACGCCGCGATTGCTGGCGGCGTCGATTTCCACCACGTCCAGGTTGGCGGAGCCGTTCCAGATGCGGAGGCAGTTGTCGCACTCGCCGCAGGGCTCGCCGCGGGGCGACACCGTGTCGCGGCGTTCGCAGTTGAGCGCCATGGCGAGGATGCGCGCGGCGGTCGTCTTGCCGACGCCGCGGGGACCGGTGAGGAGGTACCCGTGACCGAGACGCCCGCTGGCGATGGCGCCGCGGAGCGCGGCGGCCACGTGGTCCTGCACCAGGAGGTCGGCGAAACGCCGAGGGCGATACCGGCGGGCGAGGGCGATGGCCATGGCGAAGCGACCGGCGGAAGGACGAGGTGAGGAAAGGAAAGTGCCCCAGGCGACCCGAAGCGACACCGGACATCGCTTAGCGCTGCTACCGGCGAGGTCCTGACGCGGTTCGCGCGCCGACGCCCTTCGGACCTGGGGCGAGGGGAATATAGCGGGAAGGCGGGGAGGCGGGGAAGCGGGGAGGCACGGGGCTGCGGGGCGGCGAGCCCTCGCAGAATGCGGTCTGCGGGAGCGGCCATCGGCCCGGGCGGCTCCGGGAAATCAAGTCGCGTCGTGTGGAGTCGCCTGCCCCGCTGCCCCCCAGCCCAGCCCATGACCATCGCCCTCCCCGCTTCCCCGCCCTTCGCCGAGTGCCACCGATTGCGCTCCGAGGGGGTGGAGTGTTATAATTGCTTCCGCTCCAACGGGTTACCCAAACCTCCGCGGATCGTCAATAATCGGAGCCAAATGTCGAATATCACGACAGTTGCGGTTCCGCCCTATCCTCAAGTCCTGACTGGACTTGGCACCAACTGATCATCTCGAAGTTTCGCGATCCGGACGCCAACGGGGCGCCGCGCCGATATCGGCACGCCCCTTGCCTTCCCTGGCCGCCGACGTGCGTCCCGATAGCGGGGCGTTGATGAGCAGTGTGTCGTCCATCAATGAAGGCTGCAGTTCCACGGGAGTATTCCCAAAACCAAGGATCGGAAAACCATGAACACCGCCTCGAAGCTGACCCTCGCCATGCTGGCGCTGACCCTCGTCGGGGCCTCTGCGGCCCAGGCGCAGAGCGCCAACATCACCGCCACGGCCACGGTGCTGACGCCGCTGACCCTGACCGGTACGGCCAACCTCGCGTTCGGGAACGTCTTCCCGGGCATCAACAAGACCGTGGCGGCGTCGGACGCGGCCTCCGGCCGGTTCACGATCGCGGGCAACCCCGGGTCGCAGGTGAGCATGACCTTCACGCTGCCGACGAACCTGACCGGCGCCGGCACCCTGGCGATCGCCAGCTGGACCGGTGAGCACAACAACACCAACACGACCGGCGGCACGACCTTCACGCCGAGCGCGGCGCCGACGCTGGCGACGCTCGATGCCGGCACGGGCAATCGCTTCCTGTTCATCGGCGCGACCGTCCAGCCCACCGTGGCGCAGGCGGCCGGTGCCTACACCGGGACGATCACCCTGAACGTGGTGTACACCGGCCTCTAGGCCGGACACCGTGAGGCGGTGTTGCCGGCGGCGTGGGCTCAGGCCTGCGCCGCCGGTACGCCCTTCCGGCCCCATGGACGCAACGCAATGGCTCCCCACAGTCCTGGTCGGGGTGGCGCTCCTGGCCGCTCCGTCGGCTCTGCCTGCCCAGTCGGTCACCGGAATCCGGAACCTGACGTTCGGCACCGTCATTCCGGGCGTGCCGACGACCGTGCTGCAGAACGACGCCGCCCGGAGCGGGCAGTTCCGGATTGCCGGCGTGATCGTCCGGAACGTCACGATCAGCTTCACCCTGCCCACCGCCATGAACGGACCGCTGGGCGCGACGATGCCGATCACGTTTTCCAATACGTCGGCAGGTTTCACGACCACGTTCCAGCCGAACACGCCGTTCAACCCGAACACGCCGTACAACGAGACCGTCTGGTTCAGCGCGACGATCACCCTCGGCGGACGGGTCAACCCGTCGCCGACCCAGCGCGCCGGGAATTACAGCGCGAACATCATCATGACCGTCATCTTCCTCTGAGCGACACAGGCCGATGAATCACGCGACCCGAGTCCTTGCCGCCGTCCTGACGCTGATCCCTACCGCCCTGCTGGCGCAGGGGGTCATCGTGGCGCCGACCGCCGTGTTCATCGACCACTCCACACGATCGGGCTCGATCACCCTGTACAACCCGGGCGAACGGCCCGTCGAAGTCACCGTCTCCTTCGGCTTCGGCTACCCGACCACCGATTCCGCGGGCGCGATCACCGTCGAGGTGGCTGACTCGGCGCCGGCTGGCCAGCCCGCCGCCACCGCCTGGCTGCAGGCCTTTCCACGCCGGGTGACGGTCGGCCAGCAAGAGCGGCAGACCATCCGCATCCTCGGCTCGCCGCCGGCCGGGTTGCCCGACGGCGAGTACTGGGCGCGGCTCATCGTCGGGGCCAAGGGCGGCCAGGTACCGGTGGCCGGGGTGCCCGATTCCGGCGCCATCAGCGTCGGCCTCACGCTGGAAGTCCGCACGGTCATCGCCGTGGTGTACCGCAAGGGCGCGCTCACGACCGGCGTGACGCTGGCCCCGATGACCGCGAGCTACGCGCAGGACACGGTGTCGGTCCGGCTGCCGATGACCCGGACCGGCACGGCCGCGTACATCGGGACGGCCCGCCTGCGGGTGGTGGACGCCCGCGGCGCCACCAAGGCCGAGGACGAGCGCGCGCTGGGCGTGTACTACACGCTCGACCCCCGCGTGGACATCCCGGTCGGGCCGCTCGCCCCCGGCAGCTACAAGGTGTACGTCACGATTTCGCCGGACCGGGCCGACCTGCCGCCGAAGGTGCCGCTCCCGGCGGCCCCGGTGCGCGACTCGGTGGGGTTTACGGTCAAATGAAGCGGCTCGCCCTGGCGCTCCTCGTCTGCCTCGCCCCGGCGTCCGTCGCGGCGCAGGGCCGGTCCGTCAACGGGACGATCACCGCGCTGGTGGTCGGGGGGCCGATCACGTTCCTCAACCTGCAGAACCTGAACTTCGCCACCGTCACCCGCGGCGTGCCCCGGACCGTGGTGCAGAACACCGCCTCCGCCGGAAAGGTCCGCGTGGCCGGCACGGCGAACGCCTTCGCGCAGATCCGGTTTACCCTGCCGACCCAGCTACCGAACGTCCAGGCGGTGCCCGGCATCAACATGCCGATCAGCTTCGCCGCAAATTCCGCCCGCTGGCGGCGCACCAGCGACGCGGCCAACGGCGGCACGATCTTCAACCCCGCCGTGGGCGTGAACAACGCCCGGTTCGGGGGGAATGCGAACCCCTATTTCTTCGTGTATCTTGGTGGCACCGTGACCCCATCAGCATCGCAAGCGCCCGGGATCTATCAGGGCTCGATCATCCTGACCATCACGTACCTCTAGCGTGCGGGTGCGTCTCATGGCCGGATCGGCCACCGCACCTGGCATGGCCTTCCGCGCTTCGGCACTCGCGCTTGCGGCACTGGTACTCGGGCTCACTCCCCATGTCGCCCTGGCGCAGGGGCAGTCGTTGAACGGCACGATCGACGCGAACGTCGTCGGCGGCTCGATCACCTTCAACACCCTGCAGAACCTCGCCTTCGGGACGGTGCCCCGCGGCGTGGCGACGACCGTCCTCCGGAACGCGCCGGGCGGCGCCAAGGTCCAGGTCACCGGCAGCGCGAACGCCTTCGCCCAGATTCGCTTCACGCTGCCCACGCAGCTGCCGAACATCCAGGGCCTGCCCGGCATCACGATGCCGATCAGCTTTTCCGCCACCTCCGCCGGCTGGAACCGGGATACCGATGTTCCGAGCGGAGGGACGGCGTTCAATCCGGCGGTCGGGGTGAACAACGCCCGGTTCGGGCCCCCCCCGCGCCCGTATCTGTGGGTCTATCTTGGGGGCACCGTGAATCCATCACCGGCGCAAGCACCGGGCATCTATCAGGGATCGGTCGTCCTGACCATTACCTACCTCTAGCATGCTGGTAGGGCTCCTGGCCAAACTGGTCGCCTTGTTGGTCCTCGCAGTGCTCGCCATCGGCGTGTTCGTCGGCGGCGAGAGGTTGGTGTCGCTGCTGGACAAGGCAGGCGGGCCGAAGCCCCCAGTCCTAGTGCGCGACGCACCGGCACCTGTCCCGGCCGTCGTCGCCGAGGCCCCCCCCGGCGCCGCGCCGGCTCGGGGCACCCCGCCGCGAGTCGCGGTGCTTGCCGGACCGACGGCCGGCCCCCAGCGGCGCCCCACGCGCGGCGCCCTTCGCCCGAGCCTCGAACCCCAGTCCAAGCGTGCCGCACCGCTCCCGACGCGCACCGCCGAGCCCGCCCCCTCCACCGTTTCCGCACCCAGCGCGAGGAACAAGGCTTCGATGTCGGCCCAATCCATGACGCGAGGAGCTGGGGTGGCAAAAAGCGCTTCGAGCGTCCTGCGGTGCCTAGCCTTCATCGGCCCAAAGATAGCTGAAAGCGCAATCAATTGCATTCATTTTTTGATTGCATACAACGAAGGCGACATAGGGCAATTAGCCGCAGCGTAATCC
>DAOMFQ010000013.1:1395-18784 GCA_035429905.1 Gemmatimonadales bacterium | reverse complement strand
TAGTAGTCCAGCTCGACGTCGCTGTTGAGCCGGACCACGGCCTGGAAGGTGACGGTGGAGCCGTCCTCCCGCCGGGCCTCGACCTGCACGGTGCCCCCGGGGGTGAGCCCCTTCGCGATGCCGGTGATGGTGATCGTCTCCCGGCCGGTGAGACCGAGCGAAGCGCGGGTTTCGCCCGGCAGATAGGTGAGCGGCAGCACGCCCATCCCGACGAGGTTGCTCCGGTGGATCCGCTCGTAGCTCTCGGCAATCACCGCCTTCACGCCGAGCAGCAGGGTGCCCTTCGCGGCCCAGTCGCGGCTTGAGCCGGTACCGTACTCCTTGCCCGTCAGCACCACGAGGGGGGTGCCCGCCTCGATGTAGCGCATGGCGGCGTCGTAGATCGAGGTCACTTCGCCACTCGGGAAGTGTACGGTCCAGTTGCCCTCCTTGTCCGGCACCAGGGCGTTCTTGATGCGGACGTTGCCGAAGGTGCCGCGCATCATCACCTCATGATTGCCGCGGCGGGCGCCGAAGGTGTTCCAGTCCGGCTGGTCCACGCCGTGCTCCCGGAGGTACTGGGCGGCCGGGCCGTTCTTGGGGATGGCCCCGGCCGGGGAGATGTGGTCGGTGGTGACCGAATCGCCGAGCACCGCGAGGGCGCGGGCGCCGGCGATGTCCTGGAGCGGGCCCGGCTTCGGCGCCAGCTGGCGGAAGAACGGCGGCAGCTGGACGTAGGTGCTCCTGGCGTCCCAGGCGTAGCGGCTGCCGGTCGGCACGGTGAGCGCCTTCCACTCCGCGTCGCCGTCGAACACGGTGGCGTACTCGTGTTCGAAGAGCGCGGGCGTGAGCGCATTCGACATCGCCGCCTGGATTTCGGCGGTGGTGGGCCAGATGTCCCGCAGGTACACCGGCTCCCCGGCGTCGGAGATGCCGAGCGGTTCGGTGGTCAGGTCCGCATCGACCCTGCCGAGGAGGGCGAAGGCCACCACCAGCATCGGGGAGGCGAGGTAGTTCGCGCGCACCATGGGGTGGACCCGGGCCTCGAAGTTCCGGTTGCCGGAGAGGACGGCCGCCACGACGAGGGAGTGTTCCTCGATGGCGCGCGCCACCGGTTCCGGCAGGGGGCCGCTGTTCCCGATGCAGGTGGTGCACCCGTAACCCACCGTCTGGAAGCCCAGCTGGTCGAGGTACGGTGTGAGACCGGCGTCCCGCAGGTAATCGGTGACCACACGCGACCCGGGCGCGAGGCTGGTCTTGACCCAGGCGCGGCTCCGGAGCCCCTTCGCCACCGCCTTCTTCGCGAGGAGGCCGGCGCCGATCATCACCGACGGGTTGGAGGTGTTGGTGCACGAGGTGATGGCCGCGATGACCACGGCCCCGTCGTGCAGCTCGTGCTCTTCCCCATTGATATGGCAGCGCACCGTCGGCGCCACGGCCACGCCCGCCTGGCCGCCACCTTCATTGCTCCAGCGCCCGGCTTCGGCGGAGGCGAATTCCTTTCGCGCCGCCGGCACCGCGGGCTGCATGAGGCCCGGCAGGCTCACCGCGAAGTTCTGCCGCAGGGTCTTGAGCGGCACCATATCCTGGGGCCGCTTCGGCCCGGCCAGGCTCGACTCGATGGTGCCGAGGTCGAGCTCCAGGGTGCTGGTAAACTCGGGATCGGGGGTCGCGTCGGTGCGGAAGAGCCCCTGCTCCTTCGCGTAGCGCTCCACGCGCTCCACGGTGGCCTCGTCGCGGCCGGTGCGCCGGAGGTAACGCACGGTCTCGTCGTCGATCGGGAAGAAGCCGACGGTGGCGCCGTATTCCGGGGCCATGTTGGCGATCGTGGCCCGGTCGGCCAGGCCGAGGGCGGAGAGGCCCGGGCCGTAGAACTCCACGAACTTGTCCACCACGCCCTTCATGCGGAGCATTTGCGTCACGCGGAGGACGAGGTCGGTGGCGGTGGTGCCGGGAGGCAGCGCCCCGGTCAGCTTCACGCCGACCACATCGGGCACGAGCATGAAGTACGGCTGCCCGAGCATGACCGCCTCCGCCTCGATCCCGCCCACGCCCCAGCCGACCACACCGAGGCCGTTGATCATCGTGGTGTGGGAGTCGGTGCCTACGAGGGTGTCGGGGTAGGCAGTGAGGAGCCCGTGCTGCTCGCGCAGCTGGATGGCCGGGGAGAGGTGTTCCAGGTTCACCTGGTGCACGATGCCCATGCCGGGCGGCACGACGCGGAAATTGTGAAACGCGCGCTGCGCGAACTTGAGGAGCTGGTAGCGCTCCGTGTTGCGGTCGAACTCGAGCGCCACGTTCAACCGAAACGCTTCCGGGGTGCCGTAGTGGTCCACCTGCACGGAATGATCGATGACCAGGTCGCAGGGGACGACGGGGTTGATCCGGTCGGGATCGCCCCCCATCTCGGCCATCGCGTCGCGCATGGCGGCCAGGTCCACGACGCACGGGACCCCGGTGAAGTCCTGCAGGACGACCCGCGCCGGCATGAAGGGGATTTCCGGCCGCTCGGCCGCGGTGGCAGGCCACGCGGCGAGGCTGCGCACGTGGTCCTCGGTGACGACGCCCTGCCCGCACCAGCGCAGGGCGTTCTCGAGCAGGACCCGCACCGAGAAGGGGAGGCGGTCGAGCGAGCCGAGACCTTGCCGTGCAAGCTCCGGCAGGCGATAGATCGTGACCGGCTGGCCGCCGAGCGAGAGGGTGCCGCGGGCGCCGAAGGGATTGGGCAGGGGGGAAGTCATGGTGGTTTCCAGGCGGTTCGGTTCAACCAGCGAGCGTTGCCAGCATGGATAATATCACCCCTCCCGGCGGGGAGACGAAACGGGCCCCACACGCGATTACCCGACGGGACGATGGACTCTGGTTCGAGTGGGCCAGGGGCGACGGCGAGCGCCGGGTGCCGGCCCGGGCGCTTCGGCTGGCCTGCCCCTGCGCCATGTGCGTCGAGGAAATGTCGGGACGCCCGCTCCTCGACCCGGCGACCGTCCCGGACGACGTGCGGCCGGTGAGCGTGGCGCTGGTCGGCGCCTATGGGCTCCGGGTGACCTGGAGCGACGGCCACTCCACCGGCATCTTCCCCTGGCAGCGCCTCCGCGCACTGTCTGAGTAGTCCCGGCGGGGGAGGGGATGGCGCGGCGCCCCGGCGCGCAGTAACGTCGAAATCGGCGCAGCCCCCCGTCCAGGAGGAACCCGATGATCCGTCACCATCATTCCAGCCCGAGGGAAGGCGTCGTGACCGGCGTCCTCGGCGCGCTGGCCGTCGCCGGCCTCTTCCTCATCCGCGACCTGACGCTCGGGGTGCCGTTCCTGACGCCGAGCGTGCTTGGCCAGGTCATCCTGCAGGGGGCGACCGCCCCGGTCACCGATCGGGCACTGCCCGGCGCCGTCGTGGCCTACACGCTGCTCCACCTGGCGGTCTTCGTCGTCTTCGGGATGATCCTCGCCGGACTGGTGCGGACGGCCACCACCCAGCCGTCGCTGCGCTTTGCCCTGGTGATGATGTTCATCTTCTTCGAGTTCTTCTTCACCGGCGTGTCCTTCATGTTCTTCGAGGCGACGCAGGCGCTCTTCCCGCTCGCGTTCGTGCTCTTCGCCAACCTGCTCGCGGGCGCCGTCATGGCGGTCTACCTCTGGCGCCACCACCCCGCGCTCCGGCGTGCGGTGCACCGCGACCCGCTCGGTCTCGGCACGCCCGACGGGCACCGCTGACCGCCCGCATTCCGCCCGCCGGGACGTTGTGAACGTGCCGCGGGCGGGTATGGCGCGGGGCGCGGCCGCGTGGTATTGTCGGGGCCAGTCGCCGCCGCCCCGCCCCCGGGGGACCTCGCCAGCGGGTGGAATCCCATGATCGCAGGCCGTCGCTATTGGATCCTCATCTGGTACGGCTTTCTCCTCGTCGGGATGGCCGGTGCCGTGGCGTCTGTGTATTGGGGGCGGAGAACCCAGGGCCGAAACCTGGACGAAATCCTGCGGGCCTGCGCGACGATCCTGCTGTCGATCGGGATGCTCTTCCTGCTCTACGGTGTGGCGGTCCTCGCGGGGAAAGTGCTCCTCGGAGTGGCCCTCGCGCTCTTCGTGGGGGCCTTCTGGGCGGGCGGCGCTGCGCGCCGGCAACCGCCCTCCGGGCCCACTCGACCCCGCGGCGCCTGACCCACCTCACGCCCCGGCCCAGCCGGGGTTATTCTTTTTGGTCACTTCCCCCGGGATTTCATGCGGATTCCTGCCCTCCTGACGGCGTTCGGCGCCGGATTCCTCCTCTGTGCCAGCCCGCTCCGCGCGCAGCTGGCGCCGCCCTCGACCGGCGGCGCGGTGGCGGCGGAGCATGCCCGCCGGATGCTGGGCCACAACAAGCGGGTGCTCGTCATCGGAGCCCATCCCGACGACGAAGACACGGACCTCATCACGCTCCTGGTGCGCGGCGAGGGCGCCGTGACGGCGTACCTGTCGCTCAACCGGGGGGAGGGCGGACAAAACCTCATCGGCCCCGAACTGGGCGAGGCCCTCGGCCTCCTCCGCACCGAGGAGCTGCTGAGCGCCCGGTCGCTCGACGGCGGCCGGCAATACTTCACGCGGGCCTACGATTTCGGCTATTCCAAGTCGCTCGCCGACACCTGGGCCCACTGGCCGCGCGATTCCATCCTGAAGGACGTGGTCCGGGTCATCCGGACGTTTCAGCCCCAGATCATCGTGTCGATCTTCACCGGCACGCCGCAGGACGGCCATGGCCAGCACCAGGCGGCGGGGTGGGCGGCGCACGAGGCCTTCGCGGCGGCGGCCGACTCGACCCGCTTCCCGGAGCTGGCGCGGGAGGAACATCTGCGGCCCTGGCGCGCCGACAAGCTGTATCGGGCGGCGCGGTTCACGCCAGCGCCGACGATGGTGACGATCCAGACCGGCGGGCTCGACCCGGCGGTCGGCCAGTCCTACCACCAGATCGCGATGGCGAGCCGGAGTCGGCACCGCTCGCAGGACATGGGCGCGCTGCAGACCCCGGGCCCGGCGTCCACTCGTGTCGCGCTGGTGACCGACCGGACGGGCGCCGGCGACTCGCTCTGGGCCGGCATCGACACCTCGCTCCCGGCCAGGACGTCGGAGGATGCCCCGTCTGCGGCCTTGGCGGATCAGCAGGCCTTCCGCTCCGCCGCGCTCGCCAACGAGCGGGGGCTCGTGCTGGATGCCGTCGCGGGCACCGCCGACCTTGTCCCCGGGCAATCCGTTGAAGTCACCCTTACCCTGTGGAACGCTGGCTCGACTGCTGTCCGCGCCAGGCTTGGTTTCGACGCACCGATACGCGCCCTTCGCGATGTCGTCGTGCCCCCCGGCGAGATGGCCACCGTGGTGGATACGGTCACCTTGCCGGCGACGGCGACGACGGAACCGTACTTCCTCCGGCTGCCGCGTGAGGGTGCGATGTATCGGTGGGGCGCATCTCCCGAGGCAGGCCTGCCAGCCTCCCACGCGCTGCTCACCGCCGTTGCCGTCCTCGACGATGGCGTGTCGCTCAGCCGGGAGGTCACCTATCGCTGGCGGGACCCGGCCTACGGCGAACGCCGGGAGCGGCTGCTGGTGCTTCCGCGCGTGGGCGTCCGGCTCGACCGGTCCATCATCGTCTGGCCGCGGGACTCGCGCGACTCCCGGGTCGTGAACGTGACCTTGACCCACGCCGGGGTCGACACGGTGTCGGGCGAGGTGCGGCTCGACCTCCCGCCCGGTTGGACCGCGCCTCCCGCGCAGCCGTTCCGGCTCACGCGGAAGGGGGAGGAGGCCTCGTTCACCTTCCGCCTGACGCCGCCCGCCGCTCCGGCGGCCGGGTCGTTCGAGATCCGGGCCGTCGCCGTGGCGTTGGACGGCGCGCGCTATGACGAGGCCAGCCAGATCATCGCCTATCCGCACATCGCCCGCCGGGCGATGAGCCGCCCCGCCGTGGGGACGATCCGCGTGATGGACATCGCGGTGCCGTCGCTGCGGGCCGTGGGGTATGTCCGCGGCCCGGCGGATGGGGTGCCCGAGGCGCTCGCCGGATTGGGCGTGCCGGTGGTCGAGCTCACCCCCGATTCGCTGGCCCGAGGCGACCTCTCCCGGTACGACGCCGTCGTCATCGGGAGCCGGGCCTACGAGACGGTGCCGGCAGTGATGGAGTTCAACGCCCGCCTCCTCGCGTACGCGCAGGAGGGGGGCCTGCTCCTGGTGCAGTATCAGCAGTACGAATTCTTCGGGGGGGCCTTCGCCCCCTTCCCGATGACGCTCGGCGGCCAGTCGCTGGGTTCCTTCCTGTCCGGAAAGGCCACGATGCCGAAGCCGGGAGAGCGACCGGACTCACACGACCGGGTCACCGACGAGGCCGCCCCGGTGCGGATCGTCAATCCCGCCAGCCCGGTGATGCGCACGCCGAATGCGATCGGGGCCGCCGACTGGAACGGATGGGTGCAGGAGCGGGGCCTGTACTTTGCCCGGGAATGGGCGCCGGAGTATCGCCCGGTGCTCGAAATGCACGATCCGGGAGAGCCGCCGCTGCAGGGTGGACTCCTGGTGGCGCCGGTCGGGCATGGGACGTACGTGTACACCGGCATCGCCTTCTTCCGCGAACTTCCGGCGGGAGTGCCCGGCGCCTATCGGCTCTTCATGAACCTGCTGGCCCTCAGGCCGGCCGCGGCGCAGCCGTGACCGGGGGCCGGGCGCGCGGCGCGTGGATCACGCCGTGCCTCCTGGCGCTCGTCCTGCTGGCCGGGTGCAGCCGCGACACCCGGACACCGGTGGTGGTCTATTCCCCCCACGGGCGCGACCAGCTCAAGCTGCTCGAGGCCGCGTTCGAGCGCTGGCGCCCCGACATCGACATCCGCTGGCTGGACATGGGGAGCCAGGAAATCCTGGACCGGCTCCGGTTCGAGCGGGTCAACCCGCAGGCGGACGTCTGGTTCGGCGGACCGACGACGATCTTCGATCGGGGCATCCACGATTCGCTCCTCGAGCCGTACCGGCCCAGCTGGTCCGGGTCGGTGGGGCCCGATGGCGTGGGGCCGGCCTCCCTCTACTGGCCGGTGTACCGGACGCCGGTGGTCATCGCATTCAACAGCGTCGCGGTCAGCGGCCCCGAGGCGCCGCACGACTGGGACGACATGCTCGACCCCCGGTGGCGCGACCTGGTGCTCATCCGCGATCCGATGGCGAGCGGCACCATGCGCGCCATCTGGGGCTACATCATCGAGCGCAGTCTTCGCGAAACCGGCGACACGACGGCGGGCATGACCTGGCTCCGTGCGCTGGACCGGAACACGAAGACCTACGCGCTCAATCCGGCCATTCTCGACCAGAAGCTCGCCCGGCAGGAAGGCCTGGTGACCCTCTGGGACCTGCCGGACATCCTGATCAGCCAGGGGAAGGGGATGCCGTTCGGATACGTCTTTCCCCGGAGCGGCACGGTCGTGATCGACGACGCCATCGCGCTGGTGCGCGGCTCGCGGCACGCGGCGGCGGCCCAGGCGTTCATCGACTACGTCGGCGAACCGGAGGCGCTGCTGCTCGCGGCGCGCGGCGTCTACCGCCTGCCGGCGCGCCAGGACCTGCCGGTCGATTCGCTGCCGGCGTGGGTGGGCGAGGTGGAGCGCACGATGTCGGTCGTACCGATGGACTGGCCGCTGCTCGCGCGCGAGGGCGCGGGGTGGATGAGCTACTGGGACCAGCATGTGCGGGGGACGGGGAAGCAGGAAGCGAAGGACTGAGGACTGGGGACTGAGGGCAAGGGAGCGCGATTGGGTTTTCTGGAGCTGGATGGGCTGACCAAGCAGTTTCGCGGGCAGCGGGCCGTGGACGGGCTCTCGCTGACGCTGGAGCGTGGGGAAGTGCTGGCCCTCCTCGGCCCCAGCGGGAGCGGGAAGACTACCACCCTCCGGCTGCTCGCCGGGTTCGAGGAGCCGGACGCCGGTCGCGTGGTGCTCGAGGGCGTCGACGTCACGCCGCTCGCGCCGGTCGCGCGCCGGTTCGGGATGGTCTTCCAGCACTACGCCCTGTTCCCGCATCTCGACGTCGGCGCCAATGTCGCGTTCGGCCTCGAGAGCCGGGGCGTGCGCGGGGAGGAACTGGCCCGCCGCGTGGAGGACGCGCTCGCGCTGGTGGACCTGGCGGGGTTCGAGCGGAGGCCGGTGGCTCAACTGTCTGGCGGGCAGCAGCAGCGGGTGGCGCTGGCGCGCGCGCTCGCGCCCGAGCCCCGCGTGCTCCTCCTCGACGAGCCGCTTTCCAACCTGGACCCGGCGCTCAGGGAACGGACGCGGAGAGAACTGCGCGCGCTGGTGCGCCGGCTGGGCATCACGGCCATCGTGGTGACGCACGAGCAGGACGACGCCTTCGACCTCGGCGACCGGATCGCGCTGCTCCGCCAGGGCCGCCTGGAGCAGCTGGGCACGGCGGACGAATTGTACGCCGCTCCCGCCACCGCCTTCGTGGCCGGGTTCATCGGGCGGGCCAGCGACATCCCCGCGCGCGTGCTGTCCGACCGCACCGCAGACGTGGACGGGTTCACCTGGCCGGTTCGCTGGGGGGTGGCTGCGCCCGCCGCCGCGGGCGCAGCGGCCCGGCTGCTGGCGCGGCCCGAGGGGCTTCGGCTCGCGGAGCCCTCACCCTCCCGGCTGACCGGCACGGTCACCGGCCGGCGGTTCACGGGCGCGGTGGCGTACTTCTCGGTCGACACCGCCTCGGGCGCCACCATTGAGGTCGCTGCGCCCCCGTCCGCCGCGCGCGAGGGCGACACCGTGGGCATCGAGCCCGCGGGGACGGGGTTGCACCTCTTTCCGGTGGGGCCGTGACGCGGGCGCGTCGGGCGGGATGGTGGGGATGGCTCCTGGCGGCTGCGCTCGCCTGGATCGTGGCGTACCCGCTCTTCCTGGTGCTGATCGAGGGGCTGCGCGGGGCCGGCGGCTGGACGCTCGACGAGGTCCGCCGATTCGCGAGCCGGCCCTCGGAGTGGCAGGCGCTCTGGGCCAGCCTCTGGCTCTCCGCGGCGAGCGTCGTGCTGGCGGGGCTGATCGGCGTGCCGCTCGCCTTCCTCTTCGAGCGGGTGGATTTTCCCGGACGCCGTCTGCTTGGCGCGCTGGTGGCGCTTCCGGCGGTGCTTCCGCCGCTGGTCGGGGTGGTCGCGTTCCTCTTCCTGTACGGCGAGACTGGCTTCGCCGGGCGGCTCGTCCAGTCGCTGCTTCGCCTCGAGGACCCGCCATGGCGCCTGGCCGGCCCCGGCGCGATCCTGCTGGTGCACGCCTACTCGATGTACGTGTACTTCTACCTGTTCGGCCGGGCCGCCCTCTCGCGCCTCGACGGCGCGATGCTCGAGGCGGCCTCCGCGCTCGGTGCCGGTCGGTGGCGCACGCTGCGGTACGTCGTCCTTCCGCACTTGCGGCCCGCCCTGGTGGGCGCAGCGCTCCTGACCTTCATGACCTCGCTCGCGTCGTTCAGCGCGCCCTACATCTTTGGCGGCGGGTACCGCGTGATGACGACCCAGATCGTGTTCACGCGGCTCAACGGCGATGATCGGCTCGCGATGGTGGAGACCACGGCGCTGATGGCCCTGGCGCTGGGGGCGATGGCGCTCTTCCGCCGCGCCGACCCGGGCGGCTCGCTGGCGAGCGTGGGGAAGGGCAACGCCCCCTCGCTGGCGCGTTCCGGCAGCGCCGGTGCCCGCGCCGGGATCGCGGTGGCGGCGTGGCTCCTCGCCCTGGTGCTCCTGCTCCCGCACCTCACGCTGCTCCTGGTGTCCTTCGTGCCGGTCGGCACCTGGACCACCGAGACCTGGCCTCCCGCATTCTCACCCGGCAATTACGCGGCGCTCTTCAGCGAGCCGGAGCGGCTGCGCCCGCTCCTCAACAGCCTCTGGATGGCCACGGCCGCCACCCTGACGGCGGTCGGCGTGGCGCTTGCCGCCGGCTGGCTGGTGGTGCGGAGCAGGGTGCAGGCGGGACGGCTGATCGAGGGCCTGCTCGGGCTGCCCTGGGCAGTCCCGGGCACCGTCTTCGCCATTGCGCTGGCCGCGCTCTTCAGCGTCCATTCGCCGCTCACGCTGCGGGCGGTGCTTGTCGGCACGGTGTGGATCCTGCCGCTCGCCTACCTCGTGCGGAACCTGCCGATCACCGGGCGGGCCATCCTGGCGGGATTCCGGCAGCTCGACCCGTCGCTCGAGGAGGCGGCGGCTGCCCTGGGCGCCAGCCGCGCGCGGACGTTCCGCCGCGTCGTCCTGCCCGGCTTGGCGCCGGCGCTGGCCGCCGGCGCCACGCTCGCCTTCGTGACCGCGCTCGGCGACTTCATCACCTCGATCATGCTCTACACCTACAACACACGGCCAATCAGCATGGAAATCCTTGGGAGCCTCCGGCAGGGCGATGTCGGCGTCGCCGCGGCGTACGGCGTGCTGCTGATGCTGGCCAGCGCGGCGGTCTTCGCGCTCGGCGCGCGGGGGGAGGCCCGGGCGTGAAGACACCCGACGTGCCACTGAACGGGGCCGACCTCAGGCGCCTCATTGTCCTGATCGCGGCGAGCGCGGTCGACATGATCGGGTTCGCCATCGTGCTCCCGTTGCTGCCGTTCTACGCCACCAGCCTCAACGCCACCCCGAAGACGATCGGCTGGATCATCGCGTCGTTCTCGATTGCGCAGCTGCTCTCGGCGCCGCTCTGGGGCCGGGTGTCGGACCGCTACGGCCGCCGTCCGGCGCTGCTCATCGGGCTCACGGCGTCGGCGTTCGCGTATATCGTCTTCGGGCTGGCCCAGTCGGTCACGCTGCTGTTCCTCTCCCGGATCATCCAGGGGGCGGGCGGGGGCACGACGGGCGTGGCGCAGGCCTACGTGGCCGATTCGATCCCGCCGGCCGGCCGCGCCCGCGCGCTCGGGTGGCTGTCCGCGGCGACCTCCCTCGGCGTGATGATCGGGCCGGTGGTGGGATCGCTGGCGGCGCACTGGGGGCGCGCGGCGCCGGGCTTCGTGGCCGCCGCGCTCTGCCTGGCGAACGTGGCCTTCGCGTGGCGCTTCCTGCCCGAGTCCCGCAAGCCGGGCGATCACTCCCACACCCGGAAGCCGGTCTGGCACGCGGCGTGGCAGGTGTTCCGCAGCCCGGGCACCACCGTGGCCCGGCTGGTGTGGATCTATGCCGTCGGGATGCTGGCCTTCACCTGTCTCACCTCGGTACTGCCGCTGTTTCTCGGGGCCGAGTACGGGGTGACGGAAAAGACGATCGGGTACTTCTTCCTCTATGTCGGCGCGCTCTCCCTGGTGATGCGCTCGGTTTTCCTCGGCCCGATCGTGGACCGGATCGGCGAATCATGGGCAATGCGCACCGGGGCGGCCTGCCTCATCATCGGGTTATTGTTGTACCCGGCGATGCACAGCCTCTGGACGCTGGCCCTCATCATTCCGTTCGTGCCGATCGGCACGGCGCTGCTCTTTCCCTCGACCACGGCGCTGATGTCCCGCGCCGCCGAGAAATCGGAACTGGGGACGGTCATGGGGTCGGCACAGACCTTTGCGGGCATTGCGCGCGTGGTGGCCCCGATCCTCGCCACCCGGGCGTTCCAGGACTATGGGCACAATTGGCCATTCTACATGGCGGCGGCGACGGTGGCCCTCGTCAGCATCCTCGCCTTCCGGCTGGGTCCGGTGGGCGAGCCCACACCGGCGGGAGCCTCATGACCGACGCGGCCCTCACCCTTCCCGTGCTTCCCGACAGCCCCGCGGCGTTCGCCGAGGCGCGCTTGAGCGACATTCTTCCGTGGTACGAGGCGCTGGCGGCGGTGCCGCTCGACTCCGACAGCGTGGGCCCCTGGCTCGCGGCGTGGTCGCGTCTCGAGGAACTCGTCACGGAAGCGGCAGCGCTGGCGATGATCGCGTATACCGCGGACACCCGGGACCCGGCGCGCGAGGCGGCGCACCTCCGCTTCTCGGCGGAGATCTTTCCCCAGCTCGAGGAACAGGGGGTGCGCCTCGCGCGCAGATTGCTGGAGTCCGGGTACCAGCGGCCGGACCTCGAAGTCGTCCTGCGCCGCTTCCGGACCCAGATCGACATCTTCCGCGAGGAGAACCTCCCGCTTTTCGCGGAGCTGGAGGAGCTCTCCGCCCGGTACCAGCGCCTGACTGGCGGGATCACCGTGGAGTGGGAAGGGGAGACTCGCACGCTGCCCCAGCTGGCGCCGTTCCTGAAGCAGCCGGAACGGGACGTCCGTGAGCGGGCGTTCCGGGCCATCGGGGCGCCCTACCTGGCGATGCGCGGCGAGCTCGCGGCGCTCTTCGATGTCATGTACGAACGCCGTCAGCGGGTGGCCCGGCAGGCCGGCTTCGCGGACTTCCAGGCCTACAGCTTTGCCGCCAAGTGCCGGTTCGACTACACCCCGGACGACTGCACGCGGTTCCACGAGGCCGTGGAAGCCGAGGTGGTGCCGGCGATCGCCCGGATCATGGAACGCCGGCGGGCGTCGCTCGGGCTGGATCGGCTTCGCCCCTGGGACCTGGACGTCGACCCGGCCGGCCGCCCGGCGCTTCGCCCCTTCGGCGATGCCGCGGAACTCGGCGAGAAGGCGTCGCGGGTCTTTCATGCGGTGGCCCCGGAACTCGGCGCGGAGTTCGACCTGATGCGCGGGGAACGGCTGCTGGACCTCGAGAGCCGCGCCGGGAAGGCGCCCGGCGGGTATTGCGAGACCCTGCATTTCCGCGGGCGGCCGTTCATCCACATGAACGCCGTGGGCCTGCTGGACGACGTGAACACCCTGCTCCACGAGTCGGGGCACTCCTTTCACGCCTTCGCGTCGCACCGGCAGCCGCTCCTCTGGCAGCGCTATGTGGGCGCGGAATCCGCCGAACTCGCCTCGATGTCCATGGAGCTCCTGGCGGCGCCCTATCTCGCCGAGCCGGGGGGGCTGGCCACGGCCGACGAGCTCCGCCTGGCGCGGATCGAGCACCTCGAGGACGTGCTCGTCACCCTGGCGCACGTGGCCTCGGTCGACGCGTTCCAGCGCTGGATCTACACCAGCGGAGAGGGCGGTGATGCGGCGGCCCGGGACCGCGCCTGGCTCCGGATCCGGGCGCGCTTTCAATCCGGTGTGGATTGGTCCGGGTTGGAGCAGGAGCAGGTGACGCGGTGGTATCGGCAGCTCCACATCTTCCTCTACCCGTTCTACTACATCGAGTACGGGCTCGCGCAATTGGGGGCGCTGCAGGTCTGGCGCCGGAGCCGCACCGACCAGGCAGGCGCGGTCCGCGACTACCGGGAGGCCCTGGCGCTCGGCTGTACCGTGCCCCTCCCGGCGATGTACGCCCGCGCGGGGGCCCGGTTCGGGGCCGACCGGGTGCTGATCGGGGAGCTGGTCCGGTTGGTCGAGGGCGAATTGGAGCAGCTGCGGGCCCCGTGAGCCCGGTTGCTTAATGGCGGCCGAGGGGCAAGATTCCCCGCGACCCCGCACCGGCCCCGCAGCCCGGCCGGGACGTGTCCCCAGCGTGGAGTGGCCTGGATGGCGAAAGAAGAAGGCATCGAGATGGAAGGGGTGGTGACGGAAGTCCTGCCCGATCGCAACTACCGCGTGCTGCTGGAAAACGGGCACTCGATCCTGGCCTACGCGGCCGGCAAGATGAGCAAGTTCAAGATCCGCGTGCTGGAGGGGGACCGCGTGAGCGTCGTTCTCTCCCCGTACGACCTCACCCGGGGTCGCGTCACGTACCGCCACAAGTAGCGCCGCCTGGCCGGGGCCGCATACGAAACGGGCCGCTCATTCGAGCGGCCCGTTCGCGTTCGGGGTACGGCGATTCCTCACACCTTGACGACGTTCTCCGCGGCGGGACCCTTGGCCCCCTGCACGATGTCGAACTCGACCTTGTCGCCTTCGGCGAGGCTGCGGAAGCCCTCCGCCGTGATGGCCGTGTGGTGGACGAAGCAGTCCTTTTCGCCGCCTTCCGGGGTGATGAACCCGAAGCCCTTCGCGTCGTTGAACCACTTCACGGTGCCGGATGTGCGTGCCATGAGTCCCTGCTCCAGTGTGGTGTGTCCGACCGCCCGGCACGGATACGCGGGGCGGCTTGCCGGTGTGGCCCGGTGAATTTCCCGCCCGGTTCCGGCCAAGTCAAGAGGAGGCGGAGGGGTCGTTCCCGCGCCACCAGCGGGCCGCCGCGCGGGCCCATTCGCCGCTCCGTTCCCGGACCTTTCGGCCCATCGCGCGCTGCAACGCCTGCAGGAATTCGGCGGCGGAGGGGTAGCGGGCTTCCACCTCGTTCCGGAGCGCCCGCTGCAGCACCTGCTCCAGCGCCTCCGGCACCTCGGGCCGCCGGGCGTGGAGCGCAGGGAACCGGTCCGCCGTCTGCCGGGCCAGCACCTGCTCCGGCGTGCCCCCCGGGAACGGCGTCTCGCCAAGGAGGACGAAGTAGGCCACGGCGGCGAGGCTGTAGAAGTCGCTGCGCTGGTCCACCCGCTCGCCGAGCAGCTGCTCCGGACTGGCGAACTGTGGCGTGCCGCTCTGGCTCGTGGCGCCGCCGAAGCGGCCTTCGCCCCGGAGGGCCAGTGCCAGGCCGAAGTCGGTGATGCGCAGCGTCCCGTCGGGGGCCAGCAGGAGGTTTTCGGGCTTGATGTCGCGGTGCACCAGGCCGGCGCCGTGCGCGTGGGCCAGCGCCATCAGGGCCTGGTGCAGCATCTGGAGCACCAGGTCCAGCGGCAGCGGCCCCTCGCGGTCCACCAGCTGGGCCAGGTTGGGGCCCTGGACGTATTCCATGGTGTACCAGAGGAGGCCGGCCCGGCCCGAGATGTCGTAGATGTTCACGATGTTGGGGTGATGGAGCCGCGCGGCGAGCTGCGCCTCGCGGCGGAAGCGCTCGACGACCGGCGGCTCGGTCGTGAGGTACGGGTGCAGCACCTTGAGCGCCACCTCGCGTTCCAGGTGGAGGTCGCGCACCCGGTAGACGCGGCCGAAGCCGCCGGCGCCGAGGGCCTCGAAGAGCTCGTAGTCGTCGCCCAGCGCGCGACGGAGTCGCTTTTCCCAGTGCTCGGTGTCCTGGACCGGGGCGGTGTCGCTCGGGGACACCCCTGGGCTCTCGTAGGTCCCGGCGTCGGAGGCGAAGTCCTCCAGCATCTCGGCGGGCGTCAGGAAGCGGTCGTCCGGGGCGGGCCGCAGGGCGCGCAGCAGGATCCGGTCGATGGCCTTCGGCGTGGTGGGCCGGAGCAAAGAGGGCCGCTCCGTGCGGGACGGATCGAGCGGCGGTTCGCGGCCGGTGATGGCGTAGTAGAGGATGGCGCCGGCGGTGAAGACATCGCTGGCCGGGTCACCCCGGGCGCCGTCGCGCACCTCCGGCGCCATGAACTCCAGCCCGGACGGCTCGTGACCCCTCGGAATGTCCGCCAGGGTGTAGCTGCAGAAGCGGAGGTCGGTCACCGTCCCGCGGCCGGTCGGTCCGAGCAGCAGCGACGCCGGCACGATCCGCCGCACGATGATCGAGCGGCTGTGGGCGTGGTCCAGCGCCGTCAGGATATCGCGGGCGAGGGCGTGGACGGTGGGAATGGGCCGCGGTCCCCTCTGGACGGCGTCGAAGGCGCTCTCTCCCTCGATCCAGCTTCCGGCGCGATAGGCGATTTCCCCGACGACGCCCGCGTCGTACACGTGACGGATGGCCGGGTGGTCCAGCTGCGCGAGCGCCTCGGCCTCCCGCAGGAACCAGCCGCGGAGTGCGCTGTCAGGGTAGAAGTTCACCCGGAGGCTCACCCGGCGCTTGAGCGTCAGGTCGTAGGCGTGGAAGAGCACCCGCTCCCGCGAGGCCGCCACCATCTTGTCGAGCCGATAGCGATGGCCCAGCGCCGCCTGGGTGCGCTCGGAATAGAAGCCGGGGTCGGTCAGGGATGTCGAGCCAGTCATGCGAAGGTCACCGGGCCACCCGGCGGCGCTCGATACGGGCGGTCGGGTGCGCGGCGGCCTCCGCGCTGCACCAGGTCCGCGAGTGTCCGGGTGTCCGGTCCACGAAGAAGAGGGTGCAGGGCGCGGCGCTGCACTGGCGGACCCGCGCCTCCGGGTCGGCCAGGGTCTGGGCGGCGCTCTGGGCGATGGCCTCGAGCGCGGATGGGGTGCGGTGCGGGGTGAACGCCATGTGCCAGGCGCCGCGCACCCGGGTCAGCTGGTGATGGCCCTCGGTGCGGGTCAGCACCCGGTTGACCTCATGGATGGCGGAGGACGGCGGCTGGTGCTCGTCGGCGAGCGCGGCGGCGATGCTGAGCAGCCGGGCCCGGAAGTCGAGGACCTCGCTCCACGGGTGCTCGGTCGCATCGGAGGTGAGCTTTTCCGCCTTGCTCCAGCGGTGGTATGCGGCGGGATCGGGCAGGCCGTCCGGGGTGTCGGGCTGGCGGCCGAGGGCGGTGTTGATGAAGTCGATCCACACCGCGTCGCCCAGCAGGATGAACTCGGGATCGGACATGACCGCCTCCCGGCGTCTCAGAATTCGCCGGCAACCTCGGCACGGTTGCCGCCTGCACGCTTCGCCTTGTACATGGCGGCGTCCGCGGCTGCCATGAGGCTGCCGACGGTGGTGCCGTGGCGCGGTGCGGCGGCCACCCCGATGCTCACGGCGATCGGGTGTCCCTGCCCGAGCGGAGCGAGCGCCGGCAGCCCCGCCTGGACACGGCCCACGAGGACCATGGCTTCCCGCGGAGAGGTCATCGGCAGCATCACGAGGAACTCGTCGCCGCCGAGCCGGCCGACCACGTCGGGCTGACGGCACTGCTCCTTCAGCAGACGCCCCAGCCCGCGCAGGAGCTCGTCGCCGGCGGCGTGGCCACCGCTGTCGTTGACCAGCTTGAAGTTGTCCAGGTCGAGGAGGATGATCGTCGTGTCGAGCGCATGGCGCGTGGAACGCGACAGCTCGGCCCCGAGGCGTTCCTCCAGGGCCCGGCGATTCAGCAGGGTGGTCAATTCATCGGTGTTCGCCGCGGTCTGGAGCTGTTCGACCAGGTGCGCATTCTTGAGCGCGATCGCCGCCGCGAACGAGAGGGTGCCCGCGAGGTCGAGCTCGGCGGGCCCGTACGGGCGCCCGTTGATCCGGGGGCCGAGCAGGAGGACCGCCAGCCGCTCGACGCCGGCGTCGAGCGGCACCACCAGTTCGGTCGTCGGCGGAGCGAGCGCGGCGACTGCCACGTCCTGCCCGCCGGTGGCCCCGGCACCCGTCGGCAGCACGGCGTCCAGCAGGGCCCGGGCGACCGGTCCGGGCCGGATTCGCTCGTCGAGCGAGCGGAAGATGCGCGGCTCGTAGGAGTCGCCGGCCGGGCGCAGGAGGCAGGCCCACCAGGTGAAGAACACCTCGGCCATGAAGTCGAGGATGAGCTGCTCGGTCTCGGCGGAGGAGTGCACCGAGCTCAGGAGCCGGGCCACCTGGCGGAGGGCGCGGACGCGGATGCGCACCATCAGTTCGAGCTGCTCGA